>JBFGZP010000025.1:0-19446 GCA_041586695.1 Thauera sp. | reverse complement strand
GCGGCCTCCATGAAGCTCATCAGGGCGATGACGAAGGCGGCAGGCAGCAGCATCACGACCCGGTCGACGTCGAGTCGGGGCAGGCTGAATTCCGGCAGGCCTTGCGGAATGGCGCCGACCACCGCGCCGCCGCTGGCCTCGAATCCGATCCAGGCCGACACCACCGTGGCCGTTGCCACGACCACCGGCACGCCAGGCACGCGCGGGACGAAGCGCTTGACCAGGATGAGGGCGAGCAGGCTACCGAGGCCGAAGCCGACCGAGGGCAGGTGCAGGCCGTTGGCGCCGCCCATGACATCGACGAAGCCGATGACGAGGTGGTCGGCGTTGCGCATTACGAGGCCGAGCAGGGGTGGAATCTGCGTCAGGCAGATGATCAGGGCGGACGCGTTGACGAAGCCCATCAGCACCGGCACCGAGAGCAGGTTGAGCAGCCAGCCCAGGCGCAGTACGCCGAGGGCGAGCTGGATCAGGCCGGAAAGGAGGGCGAGCAGGATGGCCAGGCCGAGCAGGGCGGACGCATCGAACCCGGCGAAGGGCAGGATGCTCGCGCCGGTAAGCAGGCTGGTGAGGGCGACCGGGCCGGTCGACAGCTGGCCGCAGGAACCGAACAGTGCCGCCACCACAAGCGGCGCCATCGCCGCATAGAGGCCGACATGAGGGGGCAGGCCGGCGAGCTTGGCATAAGCCAGCGCTTGCGGGATCATCACCAGCGCTACCGTCATCCCTGCCAACACATCGCCGCGCAGCCCGTGCTCGGCCCACTGGCGGGGCCAGGCGAGGAACGGCATCAGGCGTTCGGCAGTCGGCGGTGGCGGCATGTGCCATGCATGAAGTACGTATTACCGGCATAGTAGCAAAGGCATAGCGCGGGCTGTCGCTGTGTGCCCGCGCCGCGCTGCAGGACTCGTGGCCGCTCATGCCTAGGGGTAAACCCCGATCGTATGGTCGCCCAGGCGTCTTTATCATTGTTCTTGTCTGACAAGCAGATAACATTTTTCGTTGCGATCATGCTGTCCACCAAACTACAACGTCCACCGCGCCTGAGCGACAGTGTTTCGCGACAGCTCGAAAGCTGGATTCGCGAGCTCGGTCTCGCGCCCGGGACGCAGCTGCCGACCGAAAAGTCGCTGTGCGAACGCTTCGGCGTCAGCCGGGCGGTGGTGCGCGAGGCGATCTCGCGCCTGAAGGCCGAGGGCTGCGTAGAGACGCGGCAGGGGCTGGGGGCGTTCGTGGCGGCGAATCCGGGCGAGGGCAGCTTCCGAGTCGATGGCGATGCGATGCCTTCGGGCGATGAGGCCGCCGACGTCCTCGAGCTGCGCTGCATGGTCGAGTGCGGCGCCGCCGAGCTCGCGGCGCGGCGGCGGAGCAACGACGACCTCGCCCGCATCGCGCGTGCGCTGCAAGACATGGAGCGCGCGCTCCTCAGCGGCGGCGAAGGTGCGCGGGCGGACGACGCCTTCCACGTTGCGATCGCGGCCGCGTCGGGCAACCGCCAGCTCGAGCGCTTCCTCGCCTACATGGGGCGCCAGTTTTCCGATTCGCGCCTGCCGACCTGGAGCGAGGACGGCCACCGTGCCGGGCGCGCCGCCGAGGCGCAGGCCGAGCATCGGCGCATTTTCGAGGCGATCCGTGCGGCCGACGCCGACGCCGCGGGCGCGGCGGCGCGCGAGCATCTGCTGGGCGCCGCGCGGCGCTTGGGCATTTCACCCCGTCGCTGGCCCGCAACCGGGCCGGCCGTGCGATGAGGGACACGGCCGCCACCGCGGCCGCAACATGCGGAGGAAGGACATGAGTGTGGAAGCAGAGCTTGCCCTGGGCGAACGCGAGGCGGACTTCTCCGCCGTCGACAAGGCGCGGGTGGTGGAAGCGCTGTCGCGCGTGCTGCCCGCCGGCACGTTGATGTACGAGACCGAGGACATGCGGCCTTACGAGTGCGACGGCCTGGCCGCCTATCGGGCGCTGCCGCTGGTGGTCGCGCTGCCGACGACCGAGGAGCAGGTGGTGGCGGTGCTCAAGACCTGCTTCGCGCTCGGCGTGCCGGTGGTGGCGCGCGGTGCGGGCACCGGACTGTCCGGCGGCGCGCTGCCCCACACGCAGGGCGTGCTGCTGTCGCTGGCGCGCTTCAACCGCATCCTGCGCATGGACAAGGAGTCGCGCACCGCGGTGGTCCAGCCCGGGGTGCGCAACCTCGCCATCTCCGAGGCGGCTGCGCCGCACGGGCTTTACTATGCGCCCGATCCGTCGTCGCAGATCGCGTGCACCATCGGCGGCAACGTGGCGGAGAACGCCGGCGGCGTGCATTGCCTGAAGTACGGCCTCACCGTGCACAACGTTCTGCGCGTGCGCGGAGTGACGATCGAGGGCGAGATCGTCGAGATCGGCAATCACGCCCTCGACGCACCGGGCTACGACCTGCTCGCGCTGGTCACCGGCTCGGAGGGCATGCTGGCGGTGCTCACCGAAGTCACCGTCAAGCTCACGCCCAAGCCGCAGCTGGCGCAATGCGTGCTGGCCGCCTTCGACGATGTGGTTCGCGCCGGCGACGCGGTGGCGAAGATCATCGCCGCCGGCATCATCCCGGCCGGGCTGGAGATGATGGATCAGCCCGCCACCGTCGCGGTGGAGGAATTCGTTCGTGCAGGCTATCCGCTCGAGGCCAAGGCCATCCTGCTGTGCGAGTCCGACGGCACGCCGGAGGAAGTGGCCGAGGAGATCGGGCGCATGCGCGCGGTGCTGGAAGAAAGCGGTGCCACCGAAGTCCGCGTGTCGCGAGACGAGGCCGAGCGGCTCAAGTTCTGGGCCGGGCGCAAGGCCGCCTTCCCCGCCGCCGGTCGATTGTCGCCGGACTACTACTGCATGGACGGCACGATTCCGCGCAAGCGCCTGGGCGAGATGCTGTCCGCCATCCAGGACATGGAAAAGCGCTACGCCTTGCGCTGCATGAACGTCTTTCACGCCGGTGACGGCAACCTGCACCCGCTGATCCTGTTCGATGCCAACCAGGAGGGCGAGCTGCATCGGGCGGAGGAGTTCGGCGCGGAGATCCTGGAGCTGTCGGTCACGCTCGGCGGCACCATCACCGGCGAGCACGGCGTCGGCATCGAGAAGATCAACCAGATGTGCTCGCAGTTCAGCGAGGCCGAGGTGCGGCAGTTCTTCCGCGTCAAGGCGGCTTTCGATCCGCCCGGCCTGCTCAACCCGGGCAAGGCCATCCCCACGCTGAATCGCTGCGCCGAGTATGGGCGCATGCACATCAAGCAAGGACAGATCCCCCATCCGGAACTGCCGCGGTTCTGAGCCGATCGGGATGACCGACAAGGCTTGGGCGCAGTTCCTGTTCGTGACCGTTCCGGTGCTGGCATTGATCGGTTCGTGGCTGGCGCTGCGCGCGGCCGGCGGACGGGGTCGGCGTGGCGACGAAGGCGAGCAGGATGGGAATGAACAGGACGAGGCGAAGAACCAATGAACGATAACTCTTCAGCACACATCAAGGACTGGGCCGAGCGCGTGCGCGCGGCAGCGGCCGACGGCACGGCCCTGTGCCTGCGTGGCGGCGGCACCAAGGATTTCTACGGCCGCACGCCGCAGGGCGAGCGCTTCGACCTGACGGCCAACAGCGGCGTCGTCAGCTACGAGCCCACCGAGCTGGTGGTGACGGCGCGGGGCGGCACGCGGCTCGACGAGCTCGAGGCGCAGCTCGCGGCGCAGAACCAGTGCCTGCCTTTCGAGCCGCCGCGTTTCGGCGACGGCGCGACCGTGGCCGGAGCGATCGCCGCCGGACTGTCCGGGCCGCGGCGGGCGAGCGCCGGCGCACTGCGCGACTTCGTGCTCGGCGTGAGGCTGCTCGACGGCCGCGGTGACGTGTGCACCTTCGGTGGCCAGGTGATGAAGAACGTTGCCGGCTACGATGTCTCGCGCCTCGTCGCCGGCAGCATGGGCACGCTCGGCATCCTGCTCGAGGTGTCATTGAAGGTGCTGCCACGGCCGGTTGCCGAGGCCAGCCTGCGCTTCGAGCTCGACGAGGATGAGGCGATCAAGCGCGTGAACGACTGGGGCGGGCAGCCGCTGCCGCTGTCGGCGTCGGCCTGGGCCGACGGCGCCCTGATCGTTCGCCTGTCCGGGGCGGAAGCTGCGGTCGGCGCTGCGGTCGCACGACTCGGTGGCGAACGCGTGGACGCCGAGGCCGGAGCGGCATTCTGGCAGGACCTGCGTGAGCAGCGCGGGGCGTGGTTCGAGGACGTCGGCGACCAGCCACTGTGGCGCCTCTCGGTGCCGAGCGCGGCCGCGCCGCTCAAGCTCGCCGGGCCGCAGCTGATCGAATGGGGCGGCGCCCAGCGCTGGCTGGTGAGTGGCGCCAGTGCCGACGATATCCGACGCCGCGCCAGCGCGCTCGGCGGGCACGCGACGCTGTTCCGTGGGGGCGATCACGACGCCGAGGTCTTCCAGCCGCTGGCCGCGCCGCTGCTGACGATTCACCGTCGCCTCAAGAACGCATTCGACCCCGCGGGGATCTTCAACCCTGGCCGGCTTTATCAGGAATTCTGAGCATGCAGACCCAACTCGCCGATTTCATTCGCGACACCCCGGAAGGCCGCGAGGCCGAAGAGATTCTTCGCTCCTGCGTGCATTGCGGTTTTTGCACCGCGACCTGCCCCACCTACCAGCTGCTCGGTGACGAGCTCGACGGGCCGCGCGGGCGGATCTACCTGATCAAGCAGATGCTCGAGGGCGGCGAGGTCACCGCCAAGACCCGTCTGCACCTGGATCGCTGCCTTACCTGCCGGTCGTGCGAGACGACCTGTCCGTCCGGCGTGCATTACAGCCGCCTTGCCGACATCGGCCGCCACATCGTCGAGGAGCGTGTGCCGCGCAGCGGCAGCGAGGCGGCGATGCGCTGGCTGCTGCGCGAGTTCGTGCCGCGGCCACGTCTGTTCGGCCTGGCGATGAAGGCCGGGCGCGCAGTGCGCGGCCTGCTGCCCGAAGTCCTGCAGGCCAAGGTGCCTTTGGCGCGCGAGCCCGGTCCGTGGCCGAGTCTGCGCCATTCGCGGCGCATGCTGGCGCTGGCCGGTTGCGCCCAGCCGGCGATGTCTCCAGGGATCAACGCCGCGGCGGCGCGCGTGCTCGATGCGCTGGGCATCTCGCTGGTCGAGGCCGACAAGGCGGGTTGCTGCGGCGCGGTGCGCTTCCACCTCAACGACCAGGAAGGTGCTCGCGACGATGCGCGGCGCAACATCGACGCGTGGTGGCCGGCGATCGAACGCGGCGAGATCGAGGCCATCGCCATGACCGCCTCGGGCTGCGGCGTGCAGGTGCAGGACTACGCGCACCTTCTGCAGCACGACGACTCCTACGCCGACAAGGCGCGTCGCGTCAGCGAGCTGACGCGCGACATCGGCGAGATCGTCGCGGCCGAATCCGCGGCGCTCGAGGCGGCGTTGAAGGCCCGGCCGGCAGAGTCGCGCAAGGTGGCCTGGCACGCACCGTGCACGCTGCAGCACGGCCAGGGCATCCGCGGCACCGTCGAAGGCCTGCTCGGCGCGGCCGGCTTCGAACTCACCGCGGTGCGTGATCCGCACCTTTGCTGTGGCTCGGCCGGCACCTATTCGCTGCTGCAGCCCGAGTTGTCGGGGCGCCTGCGCAAGAACAAGCTCGAGGCGCTCGAGGAGGGCGGCCCGGCCTTGATCGCATCGGCCAATATCGGCTGCATCAGCCACCTCGAGGGCGGCACGGGAACGCCGGTGCGTCACTGGATCGAGCTGCTCGATTCACGCCTGAACGGTTTTCCGCTCTGACCGCTTTCGTTCGCGGACGCCGGCCGTGATGCGGCCGGTGTGAAGCACTTCACGTCGGAGCGCGCAAGCCTGCTGCTTGCGGGGCCGAAGGACGCCCGGCGTCCCGGGCGCATTGGTAAGATGCGAGGATCTCCATTGAGTCGGGCTCATGTCGTTCACCGCCGAAACCTGTGTCGCGCTGCACATCGGCGACCGCAAGGAGCAGCAGGATCGTGCCGGGCTGTTTTCCCATCCGACACGGCCCGGCATCATGCTCGCGGTGCTGGCCGACGGCATGGGGGGGCACAGCGGGGGGGCGATGGCGGCCGACCAGGTGGTTTTGCGCGCACGCCAGAACCTCGAAGCCTATGCGCCGCTGCACGAACGCCCGAGGGACCTGCTCGGCAGCGTCATCGACGAAGCGCACGTGGGCATCAAGCTTACGCGCTTCACCAGCGAGCAGGATCCGCACAGCACCGCGACCGTGTTCATGCTGCAACAGGGGCAGGCGTACTGGGCGCACTGCGGCGACTCGCGCCTGTATCACTTCCGTCGCACGGAAACCCTGCATCGCACGGCCGACCACTCGCTCGTCGGCGAGCTTCAGCGCAAGGGGCGGCTGGACGAGGCCGGTGCGCTCAACCATCCCCAGCGCAATGTGCTGCTGTCCTGCCTCGGCAGCGACCGACCACCACGCATCGAGCACGGCAAGGCCGCGTCCCTGATGGCGGGCGACAGCTTCCTGTTGTGCTCGGACGGGCTTTGGGCCTATTTCAGTGATTCCGAACTGGCGGCGATCATCCGCGAGCATCCGGCACGTGCGGCGGCCGAACAGCTCGTCGGAGTCGCGCGCAGGCGCTCGGGCGGCAGCGGGGACAACATCTCCCTGGCGCTCATCAAGCTCGTCGTCCCGGCCCCGGGGCCCGCCTGAAAGCGGTCTGCGGCCGGTGCGTTTCGGCTACGGTGCGGTCGTCTGATGCCCGCCACATCCATCAATTGAATTATTGCTCCCATAGCGATTGCCGGTAATATCCCCCCTTGTGTTGGGGCGCGCGGTGCTTTGCTGCGTGGGGCGGCCGGGAGAAAATTACAACAGCGTGGCACCGGGTTTGCCGGTGATCACAGTTTCCTTAATCGATCAACAGGGAGGAATACGCCCATGCCTCTGATTATCGGAGTGCTAGCGGAGACGCATCCCGGGGAACGACGCCTTGCCGTCGTTCCGGATGTCGTCAAGAAATATCAGGGCCTCGGCGCCCAGGTCTTGTTGCAGAAGGGCGCAGGGCAGCCGGCGCACTTCGGAGACGACGCCTTTTCCGACGTCACCTTCGCCGACACCGCGGCCGAAGTCTGCGCGCAGGCCGACGCGGTGTTCTGCGTGCAGCCACCGGGTGAAGACATCATCGCAGCGATGAAGCCGGGCAGCGTGCTGCTCGGCATCCTGCAGCCCTGGTCCAGCGTCGAGCGTGCGAAGCAGTTGCAGGAGAAGCAGATCACCGCCTTCGCCCTGGAACTGCTGCCGCGCATCTCGCGCGCGCAGAGCATGGATGTGCTGTCGAGCCAGGGCGCGGTCTCCGGCTACGAATGTGCGCTCATCGCCGCCGACCATTCACCCAAGTTCTTCCCGATGCTGACGTACGCGGCGGGCACCATCCGCCCGGCCAAGGTGCTGGTCATCGGCGCCGGCGTGGCCGGCCTGCAGGCGATCGCCACCGCGCGCCGCATCGGCGCGATGGTCGAGGCCTATGACGTGCGCCCCGAGACGCGCGAACAGATCGAGTCGCTCGGTGCCAAGTTCGTCGACACCGGCGTCGCTGCCGCCGGTGCGGGTGGCTACGCACGCGAGCTCACCGACGAGGAAAAGGCCAAGCAGGCCGAGCGCCTGGCCAAGGCCGTGGCGCAGTGCGACGCGCTGATCACCACCGCGGCCATTCCGGGCAAGCGCGCGCCGAAGATCATCACCGCGGAGATGATCGCGAAGATGAAGCCGGGCGCGGTCGTCGTCGACATGGCTGCCGAGACCGGCGGCAACGTCGAAGGCACGGTGGCGGGCGAGAAGACGTGGATCAACGACGTGCTCGTGATCGGTCCGACCAACATCCCGAGCCGCATGCCGGTGCATGCGTCCGAGATGTTCGCCAAGAATCTGTTCAATTTCATTTCGCCCTTCATCAAGGACGGCGCGCTCGCGCTCGACTGGGAAGACGAAGTGATGGCCGGTACCTGCCTCACCCATGCGGGCGAAGTTCGCCACGCCGGCGTGAAGCAGGTTCTGGGTCTGTAAGGGAGAACGACAACATGGAAGGCTTTGCTGCACTCTATATCTTCATGCTGGCCGCATTCGCCGGCTACGAGGTGATCTCGCGCGTGCCGGTGATTCTGCATACGCCGCTGATGTCCGGTTCCAACTTCGTCCACGGTGTGGTGCTGATCGGCGGCATGTTCGCCCTCGGCCATGCCGACCCGGACGATCCGGTTCAACTGGTGATCGGCTTCATCGCCGTGTTCCTGGGCGCGGCCAACGCCGCGGGCGGCTACATCGTGACCGAGCGCATGCTGGCGATGTTCAAGTCGGGCAAGAGCAAGGGAGGGGCCCAACAATGAGCTCCAACTGGTTCGTAAGCACGGCGTATTTCATTGCGGCGGTGGTTTTCATCCTCGGCCTGAAGGCGATGAGCTCCCCGGCGACCGCCCGGCGGGGCATCGTCTGGGCCGGCTTTGCCATGGTCGGCGCGACGGTGGTGACCTTCTTCGCCCCCGGCCTGCACAACGTCGGCCTGATCGTCACCGCGATCGTGCTCGGTGGCGGCGTGGCCTGGTGGAGCGGCAAGACGGTGAAGATGACCGACATGCCGCAGATGGTCGCGATCTACAACGGCATGGGTGGCGGCGCGGCGGCGGCCATCGCCGCGGTCGAACTGGTGCGCGGCGTGCAGCACGACGCCGTGACCTCGACGCTGATGGCGCTGGGTGCGATCATCGGTTCGGTGGCCTTTTCCGGTTCGTGCGTGGCATTTGCCAAGCTGCAGGGCATCATGAAGAAGGCGTACCGCTTGCCGGCGCAGAACAACGTCAATTTCTTCCTCGCGCTCGCCACCTTCGGCGTGGGTCTGACGGTGAGTTACTCGGACGCGCCGGGCGGTTTCGAGATCTTCCTGTTCTTCGCCCTGGCGCTGGCGCTGGGCGTGGTGCTGGTGAATCCGATCGGCGGCGCCGACATGCCGGTGGTGATTTCGCTGCTGAACGCCTTCACCGGCCTGGCGGTGGGTTTCGAGGGCTACGTGCTCGGCAACCCGGCCCTGATCGTCGCCGGTATCGTCGTCGGCGCTTCGGGCACGCTGCTCACCCAGCTGATGGCCAAGGCGATGAATCGGCCGATCAAGAACATCATCTTCACGCCGCTTACCGGTGCTGCCGTCGAAGGCGAAGGTGGCGCGATCGAAGGCACGATGAAGGAGTTCTCCGCGCTCGACGCGGCCTCGGTGATGCGTTACGCGAACAAGGTCATCATCGTTCCGGGCTATGGCATGGCGGTGGCCGGCGCGCAGCACAAGGTGTGGGAGATGGCCCAGTTGCTCGAGGAAGGCGGCGTGGAGGTCGTGTTCGCCATCCATCCGGTGGCGGGGCGGATGCCGGGGCACATGAACGTCCTCCTGGCCGAGGCCGGCGTGCCGTACGAAAAGATTTTCGACCTCGAGGAAATCAACGCCGACTTCGCGCAGGCGGATGTCGCCCTGGTGATCGGCGCCAACGACGTCGTGAACCCGGTGGCGCGCACCGACAAGAGCAGCCCGATCTACGGCATGCCCATCCTCAACGTGGATATGGCGCAGAACGCGATCGTGGTCAAGCGCGGCAAGGGTGCCGGCTACTCGGGCATCGAGAACGCGCTGTTCTACAAGGACAACTGCCGCATGCTCTACGGCAGCGCGCAGCAGGCGATCGGCGAGGTCATCCAGCATGTGAAGGCGCTGGAGGCGTGACGATCACCCCGCCGGCCACCCGGCTGGCGGGGGGCGCTCAAGTCCTGATGGCATCGGGCCGTAATCCGGGGAAGTGCTTGCCGGATTACGGCCCGATGCCTTTCCTGCTGTTGCTCCTGTGCGCGCTGCAATTCGCACCCCTTGCCCACGCTCAGTCCGCGCCCGGCGCGAAGCCGCCTGCGGACAGCCAGGCACCGGCGGCGCAAGCAGTGAGTGCAGCTCCTGCACCGGCCGCGGCCGACAAGCCGGCAGAGCAGGGGCGCGATACCGGCGGCTATCGCTTTCCCGCGCTCGCGCGAACGGTTGCCGACATGCAGAACCTGGCTCATGCGATGCAGTTGCGCGACTATTGCGCCGACCGCCGCGTTGCCGACGCCTTCGTGCGCGAACGCCTGCGCCGCTTCGGCGCTCTCACCGGGCGCGAGGAGACGTGCTCGAGCCTGCTCGACTACTGAGCGGTCTTCGCCACGAACGCCGCGAACTCGTGGGCCGGCATCGGCCGGCCAAACAGCGGACCCTGCTGGAGATGGCAGTCGAGCGCGCACAGGAAGGCCTGCTGTGCGGCATCCTCGACACCGCGTGCGAACACTTCCAGGCCGAGCGTTGCCGCCATCGTGGCGATGGCCTCGACGATGGCCTCGCACTCCTCGCTCTTGCCCACGCCGCGCACCAGCGCCGGATCGATCTTGACTGCCTTGACCGGGTATCGCCTCAGACGCGGGATCGAGGACAGGCCGCGGCCGTAGTCGTCGATTGCCAGCCGGACCCCCATCGCCGCCACCGCCTGCAGCGTGTCGAGCAGTCGGGCACTGTCCTGTTCCAGCACCTGCTCGTCCAGATCGAGCTCGAGACGCCCGGGCGCGAGGCCGGCTGCGGCGAGCGCCGCGCGCACGCGCTCGGCGAAGTTGCCGTGCATGATCTGCTCGACCGACACATTTACCGTGACGAGGGCCGCTCCGGCGCCGCCAGGCTGCCAGTCGCGCGCATGGCGGCAGGAAGCCTGCAGCACCCAGTCGCCGATGCGCCGGATCAGCTCGCCGTCGCGAACCGCGGCGATGAAGCGGCGGAAGGGCAGAAGGCCGAGATCGGGGTGCTGCCAGCGCAGCAGCGCCTCGCCTGCGCGTACCCGCGCGCTGCGGGCGTCGACCAGGGGCTGGAAGTGCACCACGAATTGATCGCGCTCGAGCGCGAGACGTAGCCCCGTCTCGAAGTGGCCGTATTCATGGGCGGGCGCGCCGACGCCACCACTGTAGTACTGGTAGTTGTTGCCTCCCAGCCGTCGGGCATGCTCGAGGGCCGCTTTCGCGTTGCGGAGCAAGGGATCCAGGCCGCGGCCGTCCTGTGGGAAGAGTGCTGTTCCGATGCTGGCCGTGAGGTGGATCTCACGCGAACCGGCGTGAAGGGGCAGGGCGAGGGTGGCGAGCATCGCCTCGGCGCGGCGCCCGACCTCGCTGGCGAGATCGATGTCCGGCAGCAGGGCGAGGAAGCTGTCACTGTGCTCGCGCGCGACCAGGCCATTGCGCCCCACCGCCGCCGACAGACGACGTGCGAGCTGCGCGAGCAGCGCATCGCCGATGTCGTTGCCATGCTCACGGTTCACCGCCTTGAAATCGTCGATGTCGATGCGCAGCACGCCGATGGCACTGTGGCGATCGACCGCGTGTGCCGCCGCGTCCTTGAAGCGGGACTCGAACAGCTTGCGATTGGGCAGGCCGGTGAGGGTGTCGTGGCAGGTCAGGTACATCGCCCGCGCATCGGGCGGCGGCTGCATGGCAGGGGCCGTCGGCGTCGCCGTGGCCGCGTCGGCGGGGCTGATGACCAATGCGTGGATGCCTGGCCGCAGGCGCGGGGCGGCGATATAGCGCAGTTCACGCAGGCTGCCGTCGGGCAGGGCGAAGGGTAGCAATCCGCGCCTGTCGCCCTCGATGAAGAGCCGCAAGCGGGCGTCGAGAAAGGCGCGCTCGGAGGGAAACAGTTCGACCAGCGGGCGGCCCGCCACCTGGCGGTAGTCGCGCCCGAGCAGCCGGCAGGCCGCGCTGTTGGCGTCGAGGATGACCTCGTCGCCGGTGATGATCAGGCCTTCGTCGAGCAGTTCGAGCAGGGCGAGGTAGACGCCGGTCTCCGCACCCTCGGACAGGTCGGGCACGAAGGGTTCGGCGGGGTCGTCTTTGTCCCGGGGGCTTCCGGCGGGGTTGGCGGGGGTCTGCATCGACAAGGGTTCGGACCACTCAAGGGCGTGAGTGCCACATTACTTGAGTGCCGCCCCTCGCCGCGGGCGGAATAGGCGGGCTTGGCGGCCCTATTTCCGCCCCAGGCCGCCGAGCAGGGCCGCAATCGGGCGCTGTCCGCGCCGCAATGGGTCGGGCTTGGCCGCCGCCGATGCCGTGGGTTGAACCTCCACGCCGGGGGCGACGGTGGCCGAAGGCGAGGCTTCGTAAGGCTTGCTGAAGTCGAAGCCGTCGGCGGCGATGGTGGACCTCGGTCGCCGCCCGCTCCCGCGCGGCGCTGCCGAGGACGTGGCCGACGAGGACGCGGCTGCACGCTCCCTCGGGGGCCGCTCGCGCGAGGGCGCGCGGCTCTCGCGTTGCGGCTCGGCGGCCGAACTCGAACGCCGCCCGCGTCCTCCACGCGAGCCCGCCTCGAAGAACTCCGGTTCCGGATCGAAGCCGGCCACGAGCTCCTGCGGAATCTCGAGCTTGATCAGCTTCTGGATTTCGGCCAGCCAGTGCTTCTCCTCCGCACACACCAGCGAGATCGCATTGCCCTGGTGCCCGGCGCGGCCGGTGCGGCCGATACGGTGCACGTAGTCCTCGGCGGTGTGGGGCAGTTCGAAGTTGATGACGTAAGGCAGTTCGTCGATGTCCAGGCCGCGCGCGGCGACGTCGGTGGCGACGAGCACGCGCAGCTTGCCGGTTTTGAACGCCTCCAGCGTTTCGGTGCGCTGCTGCTGGCCCTTGTCGCCGTGGATCGCGTCGGCAGAGACGCCGCTGCGTTCGAGGAAATGCGCCAGCCGTCCGCAGGCGATCTTGGTGTCGACGAAGACCAGCGCCTGGGTGTCGGGCTTGTGGCGCAGCAGGTGCGCCAGCAGGTTGCGCTTCATGCCGTGGGAGACCGGATGCACCACATGGGTGATGGTTTCCGACACCATGTTGCGCCGGGCGACCTCGATCAGCTGCGGGTTCTTCAGCATCTGGTCGGCGAGCTTCTTGATTTCGTCCGAAAAGGTGGCCGAGAACAGCAGGCTCTGACGGTTGGCCGGCAGCAGGGCGATGATTCGCTTGATGTCTGGGATGAAGCCCATGTCGAGCATGCGGTCGGCCTCGTCGAGCACCAGCACCTCGACCTGGCTGAGGTTGATGGTCTTCTGTTCGACGTGGTCGAGCAGACGCCCCGGTGTGGCGATGACGATCTCGATGCCACGGCGCAGTTCCTGGATCTGCGCCTTCATGTCGACCCCGCCGTAGATGCACACTGAGCGCAGCGGCAGGTGCTTGCTGTAGGTCTTGACCGATTCGAACACCTGCATCGCCAGTTCGCGCGTGGGGGCGAGGATCAGGGCGCGGGTCTGGTGGCGCGCCGGTGAGGTGCTGGTGCTGGCGTGGCGGGCGATGCGCTGCAGCAGCGGCAGCGTGAAGCCCGCCGTCTTGCCGGTGCCGGTCTGGGCGCCGCCCAAGACGTCCTGGCCGGCGATGACGATCGGGATGGCCTGGCGCTGGATGGGCGTGGGTTCGGTGTAACCGGTATCGGCTACGGCCTGAAGCAGCTCGGGGATGAGACCGAGTTCGGCAAAGCTCATAAGGACCTTTTCTGGTTCGGAAGCCGGCGGAGAGCCCGCGGGCACGGTTAATGCGTAAACATTATACACACGGCCGAAAAGCGTTTCGGCACAAGCGCTTCCGTGCCTGCTGGGAAATCGGCTTCACTTCTTCAGGGTGAGGTAGGCGGTGACCTCTTCACGGTCGTGATAGAGCTGCTTGATGCGCAACTCGTAGGGGCCGATGCTGGCGAGGCGCTTCTGGATCAGGATGCGGCATTGTTCCACCGCCTCGAGGCGCCGCTTCATCGGCAGCTTGAGGTTGAAGATCGTGTGGCGGCAGCGACCGGTCGCGATCCACTCGGCCATCAGCGAGGCGATCCGCGAAGGCTGCTCGACCATGTCGCACACCATCCAGTCCACCGCGCGCTGCGGCCGCCAGGTAAAGCCGTCGGCCTTGATGTGTTCGACCATCTCGGTCGCCATCACGGTGTCGCGCAGCGGGCCGTTGTCGATGGCGGTGACACGCAGGCCGCGCTGGGCGAGCTGCCAGGTCCAGCCGCCGGGGGCGGCGCCGAGGTCGACCGCACGCTGGCCGGCGCGCAGGATGGACTCGCGCTCGGCGTCCTCGAGCAGCGTCGTGATCGCTTCGGCGAGTTTCATCGTCGAGCGGCTCGGCGCGCTGGAGGGCATGCGCAGGCGCGGGATCCCCATCGGCCAGGTGGCGCATTCGCCGGGCAGCCCGGCCGCGAGCCAGGCGGTGGTGGCGTCGGTGAACAGCACGTGCAGCACCGGCAGCCCGGCCCGGCTGCTGCGCAGGGCGCCGGCCTTCTCCAGCGCCTTCGTCAGCGGTTCGGTGAAGCGCCGGCAGAAGCCTGAGCGCTGCTTGGCCTCGTCGGTGTCCGGGGTCTCGAGCACGACGCCTGAAAATCGCTGGCCGGACGCCTTGACGGCGTCGACCAGCGGCGTCGCGCGGTCGCGCTCGGGCAGGTTGTCGACGCGGCCGAACCAGGGCAGCAACTGGCGCGCGAATACGGGCCGGCGCCAGTCCGTGGCCGTGCCGAGACCGCCGAGCGCGACCGGCTCGAAGGTCTCGTAGACGACGAATCCGGTGTCGGGCTGGGTGCGGACATGGCCGATCAGGCCGGCATCGGCCGCGAGATCGTCGATCTCGGCCGCCAGTTCCTTTTCGAAACCGGCGCGGCAGTAGCCGATGAGACCGGAGGTCATCAGGCCGGCGGCGGGGGAGTGTTCGTTCATCGGGAGGGAGCGCGGGTGCGCTGAAGTATGATCGGGCGAAGCCGCGAGATGATAAGCCCCCCGGCCCACGCAGGCGAGCACGGATACGAGGAGAGACGATGAGGGAACGCGCGATGGAATACCGCAAACTGGGCGGGGACGGGCCGACGGTATCGGCGGTCTGTCTGGGTACGATGACCTTCGGCCAGCAGAACACCGAGGCGGAGGGGCATGCCCAGCTCGACCTCGCCTTCGAACGTGGCATCAACTTCATCGATACCGCGGAGATGTATGCGGTGCCGTCGCGCGCCGAGACCTGCGGCGCCTCGGAGGCCATCGTCGGCAGCTGGCTGGCGCGCAGGCCGCGCGAGCAGGTGGTGCTGGCGACCAAGGTCGCCGGGCCGGCGCGCAGCCTGCCGTGGATCCGCAAGGGGCCGCGGGCGCTGGACCGCGAGAATATCCGCGCCGCAGTGGAGGGCAGCCTGCGGCGATTGCGCACCGACTACATCGACCTCTACCAGCTGCACTGGCCCGAGCGCAATCAGCCGATGTTCGGGCAATGGCAGTACGACCCCGCGAAGGAGCGCGACTGCACGCCGATCCGCGCCCAGCTCGAGGCGCTCGCCGAACTCGTGCGTGAGGGCAAGATCCGCCAGGTGGGGCTATCGAACGAGCACGCCTGGGGTGTGATGGAGTTCCTGCGGCTGTCGCGCGAGTTCGACCTGCCGCGCGTCGTCTCGGTGCAGAACATGTACCACCTGCTGGGGCGGACCTACGAATACGGCCTGGCGGAAATCGGCCATCGCGAGCGGGTGGGCCTGCTGGCCTACTCGCCGCTCGCCTTCGGGCATCTGACGGGCAAGTACCTGGCCGATCCGGCAGCGCCGGGCCGTCTCACCCTGTTCGAGAATTTCGGCCAGCGCTACACGGGGCCGAACGTCGGCCCGGCAGTGGATGCGTATGTTGCACTGGCGCGTGATCACGGCCTGACGCCGACGCAGCTCGCGCTCGCCTTCGTCTACTCGCGCGGGTTTGTCGCCAGCACGATCATCGGCGCGACGACGATGACCCAGCTGCGGGAGAATCTCGATGCTTGGGATGTGCGCCTCGAGCCGTCGCTGGTCGAGGCCATCGACGGCGTGCATCGACGCTACACCAATCCGGTGCCTTGAACGCGCAGCCAGGCTGAACCGGGCGTGCCCGCCCCGGCTTTTCAGTGGCCCGGCGCCTTCGCGGCGGGGGCCGGCTCGCCGGCCGCTTTGGCCGCAGGCGTCGCCGGCGCCAGCTGCGAGGGCACGACCTCGATCTTGTGTTCCATCATGTAGTCGTTCATCTCGCGCCAGCCGGCGAAGACGGAGGACTTTTCGGCGGAGGAGTTGAGCGTGTAGCAGTCCTCGAGCGAGCGCCCTGCATGGCGGCAGGCACCGCCGATGGCGCGGCCCTCGCCCTCGAGCCGCAGCGCGTCCTTCTTCGGATTCGGCAGTTCGAGCAACTCGCTCAACTGGTCGCAACCACCCGCGAGGGGGAGCGTGGCGAGCAGCAGCAGGGTGGAAGCGGATAGGCGCATGGTGGGTGGCGCAGACTGGGCGCGGTTTGTTCTGCAGTAGAGGCAGATAACGTCATCTGCGGGCGAATCTTGAAGGCGCCGGCGCGCGCGTGCAAGCCTGCTCCCGATCGGCAGTCCCGGCCTGCCGCTGGCCGCCGTCGGCGGCGCGCTTACATCTCGCGCGCCGGCGAAGCATGCGGCGGCGAACTATAATCGAGGCACGTCGGGACAGTAGCCGACGCGTTTATTCAATACCTCGGCAAGTTCATGAATAATAAGCGAATAAGAGCTTTTCCCCTTCTTTGTGCGGTTGCCGGCCTGGTTGCCGCGCAGCTGACCTCCATCGGTGCTGCCGCGGCTGCCTCGACGCAGGAGATCGAGATCTTTCACCGCCTGCCGCAAGGCAAGGTGGCCGCGCTCGACGAACTGGTGGCGCGCTTCAACGCCCAGAGCAAGAACGTGCGGGTTGCGGTGTCGCAGGCCGACTGGCGTGGCGCCGCCTCGCCGCACCTGCTGATCCTCGAAGGCGACGAGGAGGAGAGCTTCCTGGCGGGCAAGCCGCGCTTCAAGCCGCTGCATGAATTGATGAAGCAGGGCGGCGTGCCGCTGCAGACCCTGCGCCCGCCGGCGATGATGACGCGCACGCCGGTCGACACCAAGGGCCGTTTGCTGGCGCTGCCGGTCGGCCTGTCGACGCCGGTGCTGTTCATGAACCGCGACGCGCTGCGGCGTGCCGGCCTCAATCCCGACACCACCTCGGTGAGCACCTGGTTCGACCTGCAGCAGACCCTCGGCCGCCTGGCCGACGTCGGCCACACCTGCCCGTACACGGTTTCCGAGCCCGGGCGGGTGATGGTGGAGAATCTCAGCGCCTGGCACAACGAGCCGGTGGCGGCGATGCGCGGAAAGACGCAGACCCCGTCGTTCAACGGCATGTTCCAGGTCAAGCATGTGGCGATGATGGCGAGCTGGTATCGCGCCCACTACCTGCACGTCTTCGACCGCCGGACCGAGGCCGAAGAGCGCTTCGCCGCCGGCGACTGCGCGGTGATCGCCGCACCATCGGCGAGCTGGGTGGATTTCCGCCGCCAGGGCAAGGTCGACGTCGCGGTCACGCGCCTGCCCTATTACGACGACTTCCCCGGTGCGCCCCAGAATACGCTCGCCGACGGCCCCGCGCTGTGGGCCGCCGCAGGCAAGAAGGCGGCCGAATACAAGGCGGTGGCGCAGTTCATCAGCTTCTGGCTGCAGCCGGACAACCAGGTCGCGTGGCAGCGCGAGACCGGATACCTGCCGCTCAATCGCGCCGGGCTGCTGGCCTCGCGCAGCGAGCTGCTCGGCGCGGAACTGGAGAACTCGCGGGTGGCGGTCGATCAGTTGACCAACAAGCCGGCAACGCCCGATTCATCCGCACAGCCGGTGGTCGGGCGGGAGAAGGTTCGACGCATTCTCGACGAGGAGTTGTCCGGCGTCTGGGCTGACCGCAAGGCGGCGAAGGAGGCGCTGGACAATGCGGTGAACCGGGCTTCCGTCCCCTGAGCGAGGGGCACGCATGTCCGACGCCCGAGCCTGGCCGCTGCCGGCGATCGTGGCGCACCGCTGCGGTGGCAAGCTGGCGCCCGAGAACACCCTGGCCGGCCTGAACATAGCGGCAGCGCTGGGGTGCGAGGGCGTCGAGTTCGACGTCATGCTGTCGGGTGACGGCACGCCGGTGCTCATCCACGACGAAACCCTGGAGCGCACGACCAACGGCGTCGGTCCGGTGGCGGAAACCAGCGACGCCTGTCTGCGACGACTCGATGCGGGCAGCGCCTTCGCCGCCCGCTTCGCCGGCGAGCCGATCCCCGAACTTGCCGAAGCGATGGCGCGCTGCGCCGCGCTCGGCCTCGCGATCAACCTCGAGATCAAGCCCGCGGCGGGCCACGACCTGCGCACCGGAAAGGTGGTGGGGGAGGTGCTGCGGCGCGACTGGTCGCACCGGCTCGACACGATCGTGCTGTCGTCCTTCTCCGAGGCAGCGCTCGCGGCGGCGGCCGCCGAGGTGCCCGGATGCGCGCGCGGACTACTCGTCGAGCGCGTTCCCGACGACTGGCAGTCGCGTTGCGAGCGGCTCGGTGCGATCGCGCTGCACGCCGAGGCATCGGCCCTGCGGCGTGACCAGGCCAATGCACTGCGGGCGGCAGGGCTGCGGCTCGCCGTCTATACGGAAAACGACCCGGCACGCGCCGAAGCCCTGCTGGGCTGGGGCATCGATTCGGTGATCACCGACTGGCCGGATCGATTTCGCCTCGGCCATGCGCCAACGCTGCGGCAAACCCGCCCCGACGCCGGCGCATTGCCGGACGAAACAGCCGGCGGAGCCGCTTGACGCGGCGTGCGGGCCGTGCCTACCATCCGGCTTTTTCCGCGAGCGCTCCCGCCTTGACCGTCAAGCAGCTTTTTGCGCCGATCGCCGCCGACATGCAGGCGGTGGATGGGGTCATTCGCGACCGCCTCCATTCCGACGTCGTCCTCATTCGGCAGGTCGCGGAATACATCATCCACAGCGGTGGCAAGCGCCTGCGTCCGGCACTCGTGCTGTTCACCGCGGGCGCGATGGGCTACAAGGGCACGCATCATCACGAGCTCGCCGCCGTCGTGGAGTTCATCCACACTGCCACCCTGCTGCACGACGATGTCGTCGACGAGTCCGACCTGCGCCGCGGCAACAAAACCGCCAACGCCATGTTCGGCAACGCCGCCTCGGTGCTGGTTGGTGATTTCCTCTACTCGCGTGCCTTCCAGATGATGGTGGGCGTCGACGACATGCGCGTGATGCGGGTGCTGGCCGACGCCACCAACGTGATCGCCGAAGGCGAAGTGCTGCAGCTGCTGAACTGCCACAACGCCGATGTCGGGATCGACGACTACCTGCGCGTCATTCGCTACAAGACGGCGAAGCTGTTCGAGGCCGCGGCGCGGCTCGGCGGCATCCTGGGCGCGGCGGACGAGGCGCTCGAAGCCCGGCTGGCCGACTTCGGCATGCACCTCGGCACCGCCTTCCAGATCATCGACGACGTGCTCGACTACTCGGCGGACGAGGCCGACACCGGCAAGCACCTCGGTGACGACCTCGCCGAAGGCAAGCCCACCCTGCCGCTGATCCATGTC
>JBFGZP010000024.1:0-19641 GCA_041586695.1 Thauera sp. | reverse complement strand
TCTCCATGTCCTTTCGCCCTTCGTCGCGCCGGGCGTCCCGGCCATGCTCCCGGCGCGGCGCGCGGCGGTCGGCGGTTTCACCGGGCGGTGGCCTGCACGCATTCGCGCACGAGCGCCGGTCCGCGGTAGACCAGACCGCTGTAGAGCTGCACCAGGCTGGCGCCGGCGTCGAGCTTTGCACGCGCGCCGCGGCCGTCCATGACCCCGCCGGCGGCGATGATGGGCAACTCGCTGGCGAGCGCCGCTGCCAGTTGCGCGACGACCGCCGTCGAGCGCTCGAACACCGGTGCGCCCGAGAGTCCGCCCTGTTGCTCGCCGTAGCGGATGCCCTGGACCTTGTCGCGCGCGATCGTGGTGTTGGTGGCGATCACCGCGTCGATGCGGTGGCGCCGCAGCGCGGCGGCGATGTTGCTTACCTGCTCCGGTTCGAGGTCGGGGGCGATCTTGAGCGTGAGCGGCACGTAGCGCCCATGCGTGTCGGCCAGCCGCGCCTGCGCGGCCTTGAGCCTGCCGAGGAGGTCGTCGAGTTCGGATTCGCCCTGCAACTGGCGCAGGTTCTGGGTATTGGGCGAGGAAATATTCACCGTGACGTAGCTCGCCAACGCATACACCTTGTCGAGGCAGGCGAGGTAGTCGTCGGCGGCGCGCTCGATCGGGGTGTCGAAGTTCTTGCCGATGTTGATGCCCAGAATGCCGCTGTAGCGCGCGGCCTTGACGTTTGCCACGAGTACGTCAAGGCCGTGATTGTTGAATCCCATGCGGTTGATGATGCCGCGCACCTCGGGCAGGCGGAACATTCGCGGGCGCGGGTTGCCCGGCTGCGGGCGGGGCGTGATGGTGCCGATCTCGATGAAGCCGAAACCCAGGCGGGCAAGGCCGTCGATGGCTTCACCGTTCTTGTCCAGCCCGGCCGCGAGGCCGATACGATTGGGGAAGCGCAAACCCATGACGTCGACGGCTTCGGCCGCGGCGGGCTTGCCGGCGGGGAGCACGCGCCCGGCGAAGTGCAGGGCATGAAGGACAACTTCGTGAGCGGTTTCGGCGTCGAGCGAAAACAGGAAGGGACGTGCGATGTCATAGAGCATCGCCGGATTGTAGCGATTCGGCCGCTTCTAGGTCATGTGCGTGTTGTCGCGCCCGCACACGGGCTTGGGATCGAGCGTGCGCCAGTCGCCGTCGCGATAGGCCTCGAGTCCGCCGAAGCGCGACTTGTAGGCCATCTTCGGACTTTCGGCGATCCAGTAGCCCAGATACAGGTAGGGTAGCCTTAGCCGCCGGCAGGCTTCGACCTGCCACAGGATGCCGAAGGTCCCGTAGGCGGCGCGGCCGACGTCGGGATCGTAGAAGGTATAGACACTCGAAAGACCGTCGGTGAGGCGGTCGATGACGCTTACCATGCGCAGCACACCGCTTTCGCGGAACTCGACCAGTCGCGTATCCACATGGCTTTGCAGCAGGAAGTGGGTGTATTGCTCGCGATTGTCGAGGTCCATGCCGCCGCCGGCGTGGCGCGCGGCCTGGTAGCGCTGGTAGAGGGCATAGTGGTCCTCGGCGAACTCGAGCGTGCATTCGGCCGCGCTCAGCGCGGCATGGCGCGTCCACGCGCGGCGCTGGCTGCGGTCGGGTCGGAAGCGGTTGACCGGAATTCGAACCGGGACGCACGCATCGCAGTGGTCGCAATAGGGGCGGTAGGTAAACACGCCGCTGCGGCGAAAGCCGCGCCGCACGAGTTCGCTGTAGATCTGCGGATCGATCAGGTGCCCGGGCGTGGCGACCTGTGAGCGCGCCATCCGATCGGGCAGGTACGAGCAGGCGTAGGGTGCCGTCGCATAGAACTGGATCAGTGCGTAGGGATAGTCCTGCTGCATCGTCGCGTGCCCGAAAACCTTCAGGTGGGTGAGTCGGTGTCGAGTCGGTTCCAGTCGATTGCGGCCGCTGCATCGGCCGGCCAGCGTCCGGGCGGCAGCCCCTCATGCACCCAGCGCTCGAGCGCGCCGGCAAAGAGCTCACGCGGAAGTTCGCGCGCACCCATCGATACGAGGTGTGTCGTCGTCATCTGGCAGTCGATGACGGCATATTGCCAAGTTGCCAGCAGGCGCGCCAGATGCGCCAGCGCCACCTTCGAGGCATCCGTCTCGTTCGAGAACATCGACTCGCCGAAGAACGCCCGTCCGAGCGCCAGACCGTATAGTCCGCCGACCAGAACGCCTTCATGCCAGCATTCGACACTGTGGGCGTAGCCCAGTTCGTGCATGCGCAGGTAGGCCGCCTGCATCTCCGCGGTGATCCAGGTGCCGAGCCCCGGGGCGCGGGGTGCGGCGCAACCGCGCAACACCTCCGCGAACGCGGTGTCCAGGCGGACCGCGAAGCCGCGTCGGCGCAGCGTCTTGCGCAGCGAGCGATGGATGCGGATTTCGTCCGGCACCAGGATCATGCGCGGGTCGGGGCTCCACCACAGGATGGGTTCGCCGGCGCTGTACCAGGGAAAAATGCCGCGGCCGTAGGCAGCAAGCAGCCAGTCGGGGGTGAGCTTCCCTCCGGCCGCGAGCAGGCCGGCGGGTTCGCGAAGCGCGCGTTCGACCGGCGGAAAGTCCGGCCGCCCGGACAGCCAGGGAATCATCGCGCCGGTGCGGCGGCCGGCTCCGGCGGGTGTGTCGCCAGGTCGAGGCCGGTGGAAGCATCCTGGAAGGTGACGACGTGGTCAACGTCGAGGCGGATGCCGATTCGTTCACCAATGGCGTGATTGTGGTGGCTGGGAACCAGCGACAAAACCTTCGCTCCGCTCGCGAGCCTGAGTGTGTACAGGATATCGGCGCCGCGAAACGCCTTGTTCGCCACTTCGGCCTTCAGTGCGCTGGCGTCGTCGTGCACGATGTCGTCCGGACGCAGCAGCACGTCGACGTCGCTGCCGTGGGTGCAGCCCTCGCAATCCTCGCCGCACACGAGCGGCATCGTGCTGTTGAGCGTGCCCAGCTCGACCTGCACCTGGCGGTCGTTGAGCACCCGTCCGCGCACGAACGCGCCCTGGCCGATGAAGTCGGCCACGAAGCGGTTCGCCGGGCGGTGGTAAAGGTCGTAGGGCGAATCCCACTGCTGGATGCGACCTTCGTGCATGATGCCGATCTCGTCGGCAACCGCGAAGGCTTCGTGCTGGTCGTGCGTGACGAGGATGGCGGTGGTATGTGTTGCCTTGATGATGTCGCGCACCTCGTGTGACAGGCGCTCGCGCAGTTCCACGTCGAGGTTGGAGAAGGGTTCGTCCATCAGCAGCAGCTTCGGCCGCGGCGCCAGCGCCCGGGCCAGTGCGACCCGCTGCTGCTGGCCGCCCGACATCTCGTGCGGGTACTTGGCGCCCTGGTCGCCGAGGCCGACCAGGGCCAGCAACTCGGCAACGCGCGCACGCTTCGCCGCGGCCGCCTCGCCGCGCAGGCCGAAGGCGATGTTGTCGGCGACGGTGAGATGGGGAAAGAGCGCGTAATCCTGGAACACCATGCCGATGCGGCGACGCTCGGGCGGCAGATGCTGGTCCCTGCTGCTCACGGTCACGCCGCCGAGGCGGATCTCGCCGGCGGCGACGCGTTCGAAGCCGGCGATGCAGCGCAGGACTGTGGTCTTGCCGCAACCCGAGGGGCCGAGCAGGCAGCCGATGCTCCCTTCCTCGAGGCTGAGCGACAGCCTGCGCACCACCTGGTGGCCGCCAAAAGCGAGGTCGATGTCGATGAGCTGCAAGTGAGACATGGTTTCGGGCCGAATGCGGTCGACAGAATTATTGCATCGCGGCGACGCAAATGCGATCAATTATAATTCGCCATCGATAACGCGGCGGATACCTCCGTGCCGCGCGCAAGAAGACGGGAATTCAATGAAATTCAAGGGAGGGCTGGCCCGGATCGGCCAGCGCTGGTCGGCACTGACCGTGGCGGCGGTGCTGGTTGCCGTGCTGATCGCCGCGCCGGTGTTGTCGGTCTTTTCGAATGTCTTCGCTGGGGGAACCAGCGAGACCTGGACGCATCTGGCCGCCACCGTGCTGCCGGAATTCCTGCGCAATACGGTGGTATTGTGCATTGGTGTGGGCCTCGGCGTCGGCTCGATCGGGGTCACGACCGCCTGGCTCACGACCATGCTCGAATTTCCCGGGCGGCGCTTCTTCGAATGGGCGCTGGTGCTGCCCATGGCGATGCCGGCCTACGTCATGGCCTACGCCTACACCGACTTCCTGCAGTTCGTCGGCCCGGTGCAGACGGGACTGCGCGAGATCTTCGACTGGCGGGCGGGAGACTACTGGTTTCCCGACGTGCGCACCGTGGGCGGCGCGGTGGCGATGTTCACGTTCGTGCTCTACCCATACGCCTACATGCTCGCCCGAGCCGCCTTCCTCGAGCGGGCGGGCGGCATGCTCGAGGCCGGGCGCTCGCTCGGGCTCGGGCCATGGAGATGCTTCTTCCGCGTCTCGCTTCCGCTCGCGCGCCCGGCCGTGGTCGCAGGCACCGCGCTGGCCCTGATGGAAACCCTGGCCGATTTCGGCACCGTGTCGTATTTCGGCGTGCAGACCTTCACCACCGGCATCTATCGCGCATGGTTTTCGCTCGGCGATCGCATCGCCGCGGCACAATTGTCGGCGGCACTGCTGGCGTTCGTCGTCGCCGTGCTGGCGCTGGAGCACGCCAGCCGGGGCAGGGCGCGTTTCAACAACACGTCGCGGCAACAGGGCGCACCGGCGCGACTGCTTCTGTCGCCGCAGGCGGGGGCGCTCGCGGCGTTCGCCTGCTTCATGCCGCTGCTGCTGGGCTTCCTGCTGCCGGCCGCGCTGCTGCTGCAGATGGCCTTCGCCGAGGGTGACGCCCAGTTCGGGCCGCGTTTCGTCGAGTTGGCCGGCAACAGTTTCCTGCTCGCTGCGGTGACGGCATCGATCGCCGTGCTGCTGGCAGTGCTTCTCGCCTACGCCGCGCGGCTGGCACGGTCGCGGCTGCCCGTGGTGCTGAATCGGATCGTCGGCCTCGGCTATGCCGTTCCCGGCTCGGTCATCGCCGTGGGGGTGCTGATTCCAGTCACGCGGCTCGACGCCCTGATTGCGCAGTGGTGGCAGGCGGCTTTCGGGGTCAATCCAGGGCTGGTGCTTACCGGTGGCATCGCCGCGCTCGTTTATGCCTACCTCGCCCGTTTTCTCACCGTTGCGCTGCATTCGGTGGATTCGAGCCTGGGCAAGATCACCCCGAGCATGGACGATGCCTCGCGCAGCCTGGGCTTGGGCAAGTGGGCGACCCTGCGCCGGGTGCACGTACCGATGCTGCGCGGCAGCCTGCTTACGGCCGCCCTCCTGGTGTTCGTCGACGTCATGAAGGAATTGCCGGCAACGCTGGTGATCCGCCCGTTCAACTTCGATACGCTCGCGACGCAGGCCCATACGCTTGCTGCCGACGAGCGTCTTGCCGAGGCCTCCACTGCCGCGCTGATCATCGTCGTCGTGGGGCTGCTGCCGATGTTCGTGATTTCGCGCCAGATCCTCAAGGGACGACGTAGGGTGAACTGAAGGCGGCACCTTGTCGCCGGCGTTGGGTCTTGTGACGTTTTCCTGCGGTTTGCGCTTTGCGTGAGCGTATCGGCGCATATCCGCATGATGTTGCGGGATAATGAAACGCAGAAGACGAGCATTCGGCCGACTTGCCGGTCGAAAATCCGAATGCAAACCTGCCCTTTCCCGGAAGAATGCTTTTGCGAGTGATGAAATGACGAACGCCCATGATGGGGCGAGGACGAGTCGTGGCGGCAAGCCGTTTGCCTGGGCGCTCGGTCTGACAGTCCTGTTCGTGCTTGCGAGCCTGTTGCCCGCAGCGAACGTCTTTTCGGAACCCGAGCATTACCTCGGCCTTCATACCGCGCTCGAATTCATCTCGATTTCCGTCGCCGCGATGGTGTTCGCGCTCGGCCGGAACCTGCGCGGAACGTCGTCCGGGGGCCGCTTCGTGTGGCTGGGCGCGGTCTTCCTCGCGGTGGGCCTGGTCGATTTCGCCCACATCCTTTCCTATCCCGGGATGCCGGTGTTCGTGACGCCGAGCAACCCGGAGAAGGCGATCAACTTCTGGCTCGCTGCGCGCTTCATCGCCCTCGCGGGCCTGCTCGCATTGCCGTTCATCGATCGCCGGCCGTGGTCGGCGCGCGAAGCCAACCTCGCCACTTGCGGCGCCCTCGGCGTTGCAGCGCTGTGCTGGTGGATCGGGCTGTTTCATCCGCAGGTGCTGCCGCACACCTTCGTCCCGGGTGCCGGTCTCACAGGCTTCAAGCTCGGCGCCGAATATGTGTTGGCAGGCGGATACGGGGTCGCGGCGTTGGCCCTGATCCGCATCCGCCGCAGGAAGGGAAACGACGCGCTGGCGTGGCTCGCCGCCGCCGCGTGGACCCTTGGTCTGGCCGAACTGTACTTCACGCTCTACTCGACGCCCGCCGACGTCTTCAACATGCTCGGCCACCTCTCGAAGGTTGCAGCAAGCATCATGATCTACAAGGCGGTGTTCGTTTCCGGGGTTCGTCGGCCGCAACTCGAGCTGGCCCGTGAGCAGGCACTGCTTCGGGCACTGATCGACTCGGTGCCCGACCTGATCGCGTTCAAGGATGTGCGCGGAGCATATCTGGGCTGCAACAAGGCCTTTTCTGCCTGTTACGGTGTCGAAGAGTCCATGCTGCGAGGGCGTACCGACGGCGAGGTGTTCGGCCGCGGAATGCAAGGCGGTGCCGATGGCGCGAGCCGCGTGCTCGATGCGCCCGAGCGCCACGAAGAGTGGGTCGAGGGCAAGGACGGCGCGATGCACCTGCTCGACACCCTGCGCATCCCGTTCCGGAGCGGGGACGGGGAGCATCTCGGCGAAATCGGGATCAGCCGGGATTTCACCGAACGTCGCCGCATCCACGAGCAGTTGGCCGAGAGCGAGCGGCGGCTGGCGATGGCGCTCGACGGCGCCGCACTCGGCCTCTGGGACTGGCAGATTCCCTCCGGCAAGGTCGTCTATAGCGCGCACTGGGCGCGGATGCTGGGCTATGCGGCGGACGAGCTAGCGCCCGACATCGAGGTTTGGGAGGCACTGGTGCACCCGGATGACTGGCGCTACATTCGTTCGTCGCTGGAACCCCATCTGCGCGGCGAGACGGAAGCTTACAGCGCCGAGTATCGGCTGCAGCACAAGGACGGCCATTGGGTGTGGGTGCTCGACGCCGGCCGGGTGCTGGAGCGCGACGCCGCCGGTGCGCCGCTTCGCGCCGTCGGCGTGCATCAGGACATCTCGCAGCGCAAGGCGATGGAGGAGAGCCTACTGCAGCTGGCCACGAGCGACCCCTTGACCGGGTTGTGGAACCGCCGCCACTTCACCGAGATGGTCAATGGCGAACTCGGCCGCGTGCGCCGGCACCACTCCGAGGCGGCGCTGCTGCTGTTGGACCTCGATCACTTCAAGCGCGTCAATGACACGCGTGGCCATGCGGCCGGCGACGAAGTGCTGCGCCATTTCTCGGCGCTGATCGGATCGCGATTGCGCGACGGCGACATCTTTGCGCGCCTTGGCGGCGAGGAGTTCGCGATTCTGCTGCCTTGTGTGGATGCAGTCGGGGCGATGCGCGCAGCCGACCGCTTCCGTCGCATGATCGTCGACAATCCGGCCTCCGTGCAGTCCGGACCGGTGCCGTTCTCGGTCAGCATCGGCGTATCGATGCTGCTGGCCGACGACGAGGGCTTCGACAGCGTCTTCGCGCGTGCCGACGAGGCCCTCTACGCGGCCAAGCACGGTGGTCGCAATCGAGCCGTGCTGTCGTCGCCAAAGAGCACGAGCA
The DNA here is from genome assembly GCA_041586695.1 of Thauera sp. Taxonomy (GTDB): domain Bacteria; phylum Pseudomonadota; class Gammaproteobacteria; order Burkholderiales; family Rhodocyclaceae; genus Thauera. Next base: position 11,823 of record JBFGZP010000024.1, on the reverse strand, counting down.
CAGGCTCCGCGCCCGAGAGCAAGGCGCCTGCGGTGAGTTCCGGGCGGGCTTGAAAACCTCCCGCCGGCGCGGCGCTCAACGGTAGCCGGCGCGGTCGTAGATCTTCTGTGCTTCGGCCACGGTCTTTGCCAGGTCCCCGATCGGCAATGAATCGGCCTTGAAGCTGCCCAGCGTCTCGAGCGCGGCGTTGTCGACCTTGACCCCCTCGACGACGGGCCATTCGTTGTTGCCATTGGCGAAGTAGGCCTGCGCCTCATCCGAGGCAAGGTACTCGAGGAACTTCATCGCCGCGTCCTTGTTCGGAGCGTGCTTGAGCCTGCCCGCGCCCGACACGTTGATGTGGGTGCCCCAGCTTTGCTGGTTCGGCCACACGGTCTTGATCTTCGCCACGACGGCCTGGTCTTCATCCTTCTCCGAGTTCATCAGGCGGGCGAGATAATAGCTGTTGGCGATCGCCACGCCACACTCTCCTGCGGCCACGGCCTTGATCTGGTCGGTATCGCCACCCTTCGGCGCACGCGCGAAGTTCGACACCACGCCTGCCGCCCACTGCTCGGTTTTCTCCGCGCCGTCGTGCTGGATCAGGGCCGCGCCGAGCGACAGGTTGTACGGATGGCTGCCCGAGCGGGTGCACACCTTGCCCTTCAGGGCGGGGTCGGCGAGCTGCTCGTAGGTCTGTACCTGTTCGGCCTTGACCAGTTCGGGATTGAAGACGATCACGCGCGCCCGGGTCGAATAGGAGAACCAGTTTGCCGTGCGCAGGTGAGCGGGGATGCGGGCTTCGAGCGTGGCCGAGCTGACCGGCGCGAAGATGCCCAGTTCGTCGGCCTTGGCAAGGCGGGAGGCGTCGACCGTGATGAAAACGTCGGCCGGACTGTTTTCCCCCTCGTTGCGAATCCGCTCGAGCAACTCGTCTTCCTTCGCTTCGATACGGTTGATCTTGATGCCGGTCTGCTTGGTGAAGTTGCCGTAAAGGGCCTCGTCCGTCTGGTAATGGCGGGCGGAGTAGATGTTGAGTTCGGGGTCCGCTGCAAGCGCGCTCGTGGCAGTGACGCCGAGGCAGGACAAGAGCGCGGTGGCGAGGGCTTTCTTCATCATGTTTGCGTGGCCTTGGAGTTGGAAGTTTGTCGTCAGGGGATTCCGGCGAGAATAGTAACGAGAAGAATTCGCAGTTGCAAACAATTCTTGTTGAGTGCAGCATGCTAATGCGAATAGTTCGCATAAAAGGAAAATGCATGAATGCACTGATCGTCGGCGCCGATCGGCTCGGCAACATCCCCGATGTCCTCGAGAACTTCGGCATTCGCATCGCCGCACACGTGAGCGGGCGCGACAGCACGCACCAGCGGCGCACCGCGGCTTTGCCGGCAGGCATCGAAATGGTGATCCTGTTTACCGATTTCCTCGGCCACAACGTGATGCAGCGCTTCCGCGAGGCGGCGAGCCGGCAGGGTGCGACCCTGGTGTGTTGTCGCCGCTCGGTGTGTGCCCTGCAGCAGGCCCTGGGACGCAGAATGGCAGTGCGCTGCGTCGACTGCAGCGGGTCATGCAAGGGGCGAAAGGGGCGGACCGAACGCTGAGCGGGGCCGCGGCCCACCGCTGCCCCGCTCAGGGCCCGACACCGGCGTCGGTGTTCGACTCGTCAGCGCGCGGAGAACGCCGTCGCAGCAGCCGCGTCGTCGCCTTCGTCGAGCATTCGGCGCGCACCGTTGAAACGCTGCGCCCAGTAGCGCGCGCCCATGCTGTCGACACGCACCTTGCCGCCGCCCGAGGGGGCATGGACGAACTTGCCGTCGCCCAGATAGATGCCGACGTGCGAGAAGGCGCGGCGCATGGTATTGAAGAACACGAGGTCGCCCGGCTTCAGTTCCTGGCGGCCGATCTTGTCGCCCAGGCTTGCCATCTCGTTCGCCGTCCGCGGCAGGTCGAGACCGACCGCGTTGCGAAACACGTTGAGCACCAGGCCACTGCACTCCAGGCCGGTTTCGGGGGAGGTGCCGCCGAAGCGATAGCGAATGCCGAGATAGGCGAGGGCCTGATCAACGAGTTGCCCGGCGGTGTCGGTATAGGCGTCGAATGCCGATGCTTGCTGATCCGGCGCGGATTCGGACGCGTGCACGGCCAGGGTGTGCGACACCACGGCAGCGAGCAACAAAGGGAGAAGAGCGCGTCGAATCTGCATCGGGCGCGACTATACGCAGGAGTATGGTTCTTGTAAACAAAGGCTTGGCGCGGATGCGGCATTTTCCCAACGCCATATGCGAGCGTGCCGATGCGACCGCCAGGCGTCGGGGTTCAGACCTTGCGCCGGTATTGCCGATAAGCACGTTCGAGTTCGGCGAGGGCGCGCACGCTGCTCGTGCCCTGGGCGAGGGCACGCGCCTGTGCCGCCAGAAAGAGCTGGGCGATCGCCCAGGCATCGCCCAGGGCGTGGTGACGCTGGAACGTCTCGATCTCGAAAGCGCCCATCCAGTCGGCCAGGCGGGCGGGTTTCTCGAGTCTTTCCGGGAACAGCGCTGGCAGCAGCCAGTAAAGGTCGAGGCACGGGATGGACAGCTCGACGCCGAGGTGGGCCTCGAGTGCGCCTTCGAGCATGCCGCGGTTGAAGGGGGCGTTGAACATCACTGCGGGCCCCTTGCCGACGACGTCGAGCAGCCCGGCGAGGGCCGGAGCCGGCGAGGGTTCGAGGGCGGCGTAATAGCTCTCCCGAGCGGTGATTAGCCCGCCATCGACAACGATCGCGGCTACCGCGAGCAAGCGATCCTTGTCGAGGTCCAGGCCGCTCGCCTCGGTATTGACCACGACGTAGCGGGTTTCGAAGTGTGCCCGTCCGAGGTCGGGCTCGGGCAGGGCGACCCAGCGCTGCAGCACGGTGATGGCTTCTGCGTCGAGCGCCAGGGGGCTGCCGCGGCCGGGCAGAATTCGGGAAAGCCAGTTGCTCATAGCTGATAATCGAGCTTCAGCCGCAGCTGCAGCTTGCGTGCCTGGCGGAAGGCTTCCTTGAGGATGCGGCGATCCAGTTCGTTGAGTGATTCGGGATTGACCTTGTTGTCGCCCGGCGCATCGTGCTCGGAGTCGAGGTGCTGGGAGCGCAGCCGCAGCAACTGGATGAAGTGGAATCCGTCGATGATCGCGGCCACTTCCTCGGCGGCAACGCCCATCTTCTTGCTGGCCTGGCGCAGGCGCTGAACGGTGCTGCTCGAATCGACGCCCATGCGCAGGGCCAGGATCCGCGCCGCGTCCACGAACAGGCGGGCGCCGGACTTCTTGAGGTCGATCGTGCCGTCGTCCTCGACCACGAAGTCGCGGATGCGGCCCAGCGGCGGCGCGACCGTCAGGGCGTTGACTGCCATCATGCGCTGGAAGGTCGAATTGCCTTTGGCGGTCTTGTTGAGCCAGGCGCGCAGCCGGTCTCCCAGGCGCGTGTTGCCGAACAGCACACGGAAATCGAAGAAGATCGAGGCATTGAGCAGCGCCTGGGGGTCGGGTTCGCGAATCCAGTCGCCGAAGCGGGACTTCCATTGATCGAGCGTCAGACACAGGTCGGGATTGCTCGCCATGATGTTGCCCTTGCACAGCGGGAAACCACACTCGGCAAGGTGCTGATTGACGTCCTTGGCAAACTGGATCAGGCGCAGGCGAATCGGTTCGGCCTCGCGCAGTTCGGGGCACTGCCAGACGATGCCGTTATCCTGATCGGTGGACAGCGTCTGCTCGTGCCGTCCCTCCGAGCCGAATGCAATCCAGCCGAAATCGATGTCGTGGAGGTCGTGGCGCGCGCGCGCGAGCTCGATGATGCGACGGGTCAGGGCGTCGTTGAGCGCGGAGATGAACTGGGTCAACTGCTCGGCGCCGATGCCCTGTGCGATGAGGTTGAGGGCGAGCTGGCGGATATCCTTGCTCGCCCGCTTGAGTGCGTCGATGTCGCCCGCGTTTTCTATGCCGGCTCGGATCTGGCGCAGGCTGATGCGCTGCAGCGAGAACAGGTCGCGCTCGGAAACGACGCCCTGGATGCGGCCTTCGGCATCGACCACGAGCAGGTGACGGACGCCGTGCGTGGCCATCTCGAGCGCGGCGTCGTAAGCGGACGCAGCGGCCGGGAGCTGGTGCGGATTTGCCGTCATCAACTCGCTGATCGGCAGCGCGAGGTCGAAACCGGCGAGGATCACGCGCGGCAACAGGTCGCTCTGCGTCAGGATTCCGACCGGGCGAGCGTTTTCATCGGCCACCACCATGCAGCCGGTACGCATCTCGTCCATCTTTTCGAGGGCGGCACGGGTGGGGGTGCCGGGAGATACGAAGACGGGGTCCTGCTTGACGAGTTGACCGAGCGGTGTCGTCATCGTCTGCTGTTCGGCTGCACGATGCGAAAAGGTGGTCTGCAACTGCTGGCGCGACTGGTTCAGCAGGCTGGCGATGTACTGGGTGCAGAACAGGTGAAACACCGGGCTCATCTGCATCAGCTGCAGGAAGTCCTCGGCGCTGATCTGGAAGCAGAAGCTGTCTTCCACCGCCACGTAGGCGTTGGTCGAGGGGCGCTGGGCAGAAACGGCGCCGATCGGGAAACACTCGCCCGGGCCCATCGTCATGCTGGCGTATTCGGTGAGCGCCGTCGCCCCGGCCTGGCGCGCCTGAACCTTGCCGCGCTGAATGATGAAGAAGTGGCTTGGCCGACCCATTGCGGGGGTGAGGATCTCGCTGCCGCGGGCGTGAAAGGCCAGCACCGCGCGTTCGGCGAGGAAAGCCAGCGCCTCGGGCTCCATGCGATCGAACGGGGAGAAGCGTCTGAGGAAGTCCGCGCTGGCGCCAACCAGCAGTTCAGGGGCAGTGTCGGTCATGACAGCTCCTTGGTCGGGCAATGGACCGATTATAGGAAACCGGCGCGTCTCAGGAACTGACGCCGAGCAAGGCCCGCGGCGTCCGCGCTGCCTTGCGCCGGATGCGGGGTGTTCCGGCTAGAGAACTTCGGCGGCGAAATCGGCCAGACGTGAGCGCTCGCCGCGCTGCAGTGTGATGTGGCCGGAATGCGGCCAGCCCTTGAAGCGATCGACCGCGAAGGTCAGGCCGGACGAACCTTCGGTCAGGTAGGGTGTGTCGATCTGGGCGATGTTGCCCAGGCACACCACCTTCGTGCCCGGGCCGGCTCGGGTGATCAGGGTCTTCATCTGCTTCGGGGTGAGGTTCTGCGCCTCGTCGATGATCAGGTACTTGTTCAGGAAGGTGCGCCCGCGCATGAAGTTGAGGCTCTTGATCTTGATCCGGCTGCGGATGAGGTCGCGCGTGGCCGCCCGACCCCAGTCGCCTCCCTCGCCGGCGGTGCCGTTGAGCACGTCGAGGTTGTCCTCCATCGCTCCCATCCACGGCGCCATCTTCTCTTCCTCGGTGCCGGGGAGAAAGCCGATGTCCTCGCCCACCGGCACGGTGACGCGGGTCATGATGATCTCGGCATAGCGCTTGCTCTCCAGCACCTGGGTCAGACCGGCAGCCAGCGTGAGCAGGGTCTTGCCGGTGCCGGCCTGGCCGAGCAGGGTGACGAAGTCGATTTCCGGGTTCATCAGCAGGTTCAGCGCGAAGTTCTGCTCGCGATTGCGCGCGGTGATGCCCCACACATTGTTCTTCTGGTGGCTGAAGTCGGTCAGCGTCTCCAGCACCAGGTCGCGGCCATCCTTCTCCTTGACCCAGGCTTGCAGCGGGCTGTCGCCATCCTGGTAGAGGAATTCGTTGATCAGAAGGTCCGGCGCGAGCGGGCCCGAGAGGCGGTAATAGGTGTGTCCCTCGTCCTTCCACGACTGCATGCCGCGGCCGTGGGCCTCCCAGAAGTCCGGTGCCAGCTCGCGCGTCCCGGTGTACAGCAGGTCGCTGTCTTCCAGCACCTTGTCGTTGAAGTAGTCCTGCGCGGCCAGACCCAGCGCGCGGGCCTTGATGCGCATGTTGATGTCCTTGGAGACGAGGATCACCTCGCGTCCGGAAAAGCGCTCCGCGAGGTGCATCACGACCGCAAGGATCTGGTTGTCGCCGCGCGCAGTGGGCAGCGCGGCGGGCAACTGCACCGAAATGGCCTCGGTCTGCAGGAACAGCTTGCCGGTTGCGAGTCCGCGCGACGGACCGTCGAGTCCGATCCCGCTGTCGATCCCGTCCGGCGCCGAGGTGACGATCTCGTCGAGCATTCGGCTGGCCTGGCGGGTGTTGCGCGCCACCTCGCTCATGCCCTTCTTGTTGTTGTCCAGTTCTTCGAGCGTCATCATCGGCACGTAGAGGTCGTGCTCTTCGAAGCGGTAGATGCTGGTGGGGTCGTGCATCAACACGTTGGTGTCGAGCACGAACAGCTTCTGTGCTTCCTCTTTCGTGCTGCGGCGGCTTCGGGTGCGTGTCGTGGCGGCGGTTTCGGATTTGGCAGACGTCTTGCGGGTAGCAGGCATGATCGGCTTTCGCTGGAGTGGAATCGGGACTTGCGGCGCGGCCTGGAGGGCGGGCGCGACGAAGGACGTCTTCTGCGTCAGAGTGTCTTGACCACGGCGAGCACTTCGCCGGCATGGCCGGGCACCTTGACGCCGCGCCACTCGCGCGCGATCAGGCCGTCGGTGTCGATCACGAAGGTGCTGCGCTCGATGCCGCGCACCTGCTTGCCGTACATGTTCTTCATCTTGATCACGCCGAAGGCCTGGCAGGCAAACTCCTCGGCATCGGAGATGAGCTCGAAGGGCAGTTCGAGCTTGGCCTTGAAATTCTCGTGACTCTTGATGCTGTCGCGGCTGATGCCGAAGACCTCGCAATCGGCCTCGGCGAATGCGTCGTGGAGCGCGCCGAAGTCCTTGGTCTCGTTGGTGCAGCCGGGGGTGTTGTCCTTGGGGTAGAAATACAGCACCAGCTTGCGCCCGCGCAGGGCGGAAAGCCTGATGGACTTGCCACCAGTGGCCGGCAGGTCGAAGTCGGGCGCAGTCGCGGCAGTCATGGTGTCTCCTGGGGTGTGCAGTCTGTGTCCGCAGCGTACCGTGGCGAGGCGGCGGATGACAATCGCTGTGACATGTTCGAGTGTGTCAGGTTGCCGGGTCGAACATCAGGGCCACGGCGACCGAGCGGCCCTCGGCGACGAGGATGTTGTAGGTGCGGCAGGCGGCGGGCAGGTCCATCACCTCGAAGCCGATGCGCGCCTCGATCAGCGGGCGCAGCAGGTCCGGCGCCGGAAAGCGCTGGCGCCGGCCGGTGCCGATGAGCAGGATCTCGACGCCGAGTTCCAGCACCGGCGAGAAGTCCTGTGCGCTCAGGCTGTCGAAGCCGCCCGCCGCCCAGCCGGGCACGATGCGGTCTGCGGTGATCAACAGGCCACCGTCGTGGCGGACCGTGTTCACAAGCACATGATCGTCGCCGTAACCGGTGACGATGTTGGTGTTCGGGTTGTTGTCGCGATAGAGCTTCATGGCAATGAGCGGACCGGGCCGGGGGAAAAAGGCGTGCGGCCAAATTGCCGCAGTGCGATGGCAGGGCTAAGATAACAACCTTTTTGCGGCCGCGGGACTTTCCGGTGCCGCGTCCATCCCTCGATCAGGAAGGCGATCATGAAAGCGGTGAAGACTCTGGAACTCGCAACGGCATCCCCGGAACCGGTGATCAAGGCCGAGGCGAGTGCTGTCGCGCCGCGCCCTGTGCGCAAGTCCGCCAAGCTGGCCGAGGTCTGCTACGACATCCGTGGTCCGGTGCTGACCCGGGCGAAGCAGATGGAGGACGAGGGGCACAAGATCATCAAACTGAACATCGGCAATCTTGCCGCTTTCGGTTTCGATTCCCCGGAAGAGATCCAGATGGACATGATCCGCAACCTGCCCAACTCGGCGGGCTATTCGGATTCGAAGGGCATCTTCTCCGCGCGCAAGGCGGTGATGCACTACACCCAGCAGAAGAATATCAAGGGTGTGGACATCGAGGACATCTACATCGGCAACGGCGTGTCGGAACTCATCGTGATGGCGATGAACGCGCTGCTCGACGCCGGGGACGAAGTCCTCGTGCCGGCGCCGGACTATCCGCTGTGGACCGCCGCGGTGAGCCTGTCCGGCGGTCGCCCGGTGCATTACCTGTGCGACGAGGCACGCGGCTGGCTGCCCGACATCGAGGACATGCGCGCGAAGATCACGCCCAACACCCGCGCGATCGTCATCATCAACCCGAACAATCCGACCGGCGCCGTTTATCCGGACGAGGTGCTCAAGGACATCATCGAGCTCGCGCGCCAGCACGACCTGCTGCTTTACTCCGACGAGGTGTACGACAAGGTGCTCTACGACGGTGTCACCCACACCTCGGTGGCCGCGCTGTCCGAAGACGTCCTCACGATCGTGTTCAACGGCCTGTCGAAGAACTACCGCTCCTGCGGCTACCGTGCCGGCTGGATGATCGTGTGCGGAGACAAGCGCCACGCCACCGACTACATCGAAGGCCTCAACATGCTCGCGTCGATGCGCCTGTGCGCGAACGTGCCGGGCCAGTACGCCATCCAGACGGCGCTCGGTGGCTATCAGAGCATCGACGATCTGGTCGGCGAGGGCGGGCGCATGCGCCGCCAGCGCGACCTGGCCTGGGATCTGATCAGCTCGATTCCGGGCGTGAGCTGCGTCAAACCCAAGGCCACGCTGTACATGTTCCCCAAGCTCGACCCCAGGGTGTATCCGATCGAGGACGACCAGTCTTTCATTGCCGAGTTGCTCGAGCAGGAGCGCGTGCTACTGGTTCAGGGCTCGGGCTTCAACTGGAAGCATCCGGACCATTTCCGCCTCGTCTTCCTGCCGCACGAGGATGACCTGCGCGATGCCATCGCCCGCATTGCCCGATTCCTCGAGGGCTACCGCAAGCGGCACGGCACCTGAGACGAACTCGGCCATCCACCCAAACTCAACGACTTCACGGAATTCACTGAATGAAACCGATCAATGTTGGCCTGCTCGGCATCGGCACCGTCGGCGGCGGCACCTTCACCGTCCTCAAGCGCAACGCGGAGGAGATCACCCGCCGCGCGGGGCGCCCGATCCGCATTACCGTGGTCGCAGACCGCAATGTGGAGGTCGCGCGCGGCATTACCGGTAGCGATGTCCGCGTCACCGACGATGCCTTCGCAGTCGTGGCCGACCCCGAAATCGACATCGTGGTCGAACTCATCGGTGGCTATGAGGTGGCCAGGGAACTCGTGCTGAAAGCCATCGAGAACGGCAAACATGTGGTCACCGCCAACAAGGCGCTGCTCGCCGTGCATGGCAACGAGATCTTTGCCGCAGCGCAGAAGAAGGGCGTGATGGTGGCTTTCGAGGCGGCGGTGGCCGGTGGCATCCCGATCATCAAGGCATTGCGCGAGGGCCTGACCGCCAACCGCATCGAGTGGATCGCCGGCATCATCAACGGCACCACCAACTTCATCCTGTCCGAAATGCGGGACAAGGGTTTGCCCTTCGCCGACGTCCTCAAGGAGGCGCAGGCGCTGGGCTACGCCGAAGCCGATCCGACCTTCGACATCGAGGGCGTGGATGCCGCGCACAAGGCGACCATCATGAGCGCGATCGCCTTCGGCGTGCCGATGCAGTTCGACAAGGCCTACATCGAGGGCATCACCAAGCTGCAGGCCGAGGACATCGCGTGGGCCGAGCAACTGGGCTATCGTATCAAGCTCCTCGGCATCGCCCGGATGCGCGAGCAGGGCGTCGAGCTGCGCGTGCACCCGACGCTGATTCCTGCCCGGCGGCTGATCGCCAACGTCGAGGGCGCGATGAACGCGGTGCTGGTGCAGGCCGACGCCGTGGGTGCGACCCTTTACTACGGCAAGGGCGCAGGCGCGGAGCCGACCGCCTCGGCCGTGATCGCCGACCTCGTCGACATCACCCGCCTGCATACGGCCGATCCCGAGCACCGTGTGCCGCATCTGGCCTTCCAGCCCGATCAGGTTCAGGACCTGGCTGTGCTGCCGATCGAGGAGGTCATCACCTCCTTCTACCTGCGCATGCGGGTCGACGACAAGCCGGGCGTGCTCGCCGACATCACCCGCATCCTGGCCGACAGCAGTATCTCGATCGAGGCGCTGATCCAGAAGGAGGCGGCCGAAGGCGCGGCTCAGACCGACATCATCATGCTTACCCATCAGACGGTGGAGAAGAACGCCAACGCCGCCATCGCCGCAATAGAGGCGCTGCCGGTGGTGAAGGGCAAGGTCGTCCGCCTGCGCATGGAGAGCCTCTGATCCTCGCGCTGCGTGGCCAATGCTGCAGTGCCGGCCGGAAGACGTGTCGGGTGAGGTGCTGCCCGGGCCCGGCACGCAGCCGGCACTGAGTCGCTGAGGCCGGGCCGAGGCGGGGCGGTCGGGTGGCGCGTCGGCTGATCCTCTTTGGCGCTTTCGATCGCCACAATTTCGGCGACCTGTTGCTCGCGCACTGCGCAGCAGCAGCGCAGCCTGAGCGCGCGCCCCTGTTTGCAGGCTTGCTCGCCCGCGACCTTCGAGCCTTCGATGGCCACCGCGTCAGAGCCCTCGGCGAGATCCTGGCCACATCGCCGGAGGATCCCGGCGACCTGCTCCATGTCGGCGGCGAAATTCTCACGACCACTGCCTGGGAAGCGGCAGTCATGCTGCAGTCGCCGGCTGGCGCGGCGCAGGCCATCTCGGCTTTCGATCGCAATTGGCGGGCGCGGCTTGCCTGGGCGACCCGCGTATTGAAGAGCCGGCGGCGGATTCCGTACGTCGTCGGCGGCGCCGATCTGCCGCCAGGCTGGCGGACCGGGTTTCGGGCCGTGGGCGGCGTGGCATTCGGGGGCTTGAGGAAGGCGCAGCGGGCCGAGGTCCTCCGCGCCCTGCGCTCCGGAGACGCGCTGAGCGTGCGCGACCGCGTTACGCAGACGGAACTCGCCGCCGCCGGCGTCGCTGCGAGCCTGGTGCCCGATCCGGCCGCCGCCACCCGCGCCCTGTTCGGCACCCGCATCGCGCAAAGGGCCACTTGCAGCGCGGTTGCCGCAGTGCGACGCCGAATGCCGCGCTGGCTCGCGCTGCAGCTCGCCGCCGAGTGGGGTGACGACGCCACGCTGGCTGCCGTCGCCGCGGTGGCGGTAGCGACGGCGAGAAGGCTGGAGGCCGGCATCGTGCTGTTTCGGGCCGGTCTCGCCCCCTGGCACGACGATGCCGAGGTGCTAGATCGCCTCGCCGCCCGCATCGCGGCCGATGGACCCGATGTCGCGCTGATCCGTTTCGGGTCGGCCGCTGTATTCGACATCTGCGCACTGCTCGCGAACGCGGCGGCCTGTGTCGGCACCAGTCTCCACAGCTGGATCGTGGCGACGAGCTTCGATGTGCCCGCGCGCTGCCTCGTCCGCTCGACCGGAGCGAAGCCGGTAGCCTACATCGATACCTGGGCCGACGAGGCGCCCAGGCAATGGATCAGTCGGTCGGCGCTCGCCGCCATGGACGGCGGCGGCTTCCTTGCCTGATCGGGGAGCCTCGCAGGCAGGCATGACGCGGCGGCGACTCACGAGCACCTGCCCGGCTGCGGGCGAGGCGGACAGGGGTTGCTTCGTCGACTACACTGGCGGGGCAGCAAGCGGACGAATCGACGATCGCGCCTGCCGGGGCCCCAGCCCCGAATGCCGGTCCGCCGGAACAAGGAGAACATCCATGTCGGATCCGATTCCCCATCTCGCGCAGAAGGGGCCGTTTGCGGTGGAGGTCGAGGCCGGCAAGCGCTACCTCTGGTGCGCCTGCGGAAAGAGCCGGAACCAGCCGTTCTGCGACGGCTCGCACAAGGGTGGCGCGTTCACACCGCTGGCGTTCACGCCCGACAAGACGGAGACCGTGTATCT
>JBFGZP010000023.1:0-19821 GCA_041586695.1 Thauera sp. | reverse complement strand
GCCCGAGGTCGAAGACCTGCGCGTCTTCCTCGCCCGCGGCGACCAGGGCGTCAACTACGCCACCGGCGTCTGGCACCACCCCCTGCTCGCCCTCGAGGCCACCTGCGACTTCCTCGTCGTCGACCGCGCAGGGCCGGGGCACAACTGCGACGAGATCCAGCTCGAAGCCGGCGCGTCGATTCCCCCACTGGCCTGAACCCGCCCGTGACGACGGCCCTACGCGCGGCACGGGACACCCGGTCTTGCGCCGCCCGGCCGGCGGGCATGGACGCCGCCGATTTCGATCGTACTCGCGGCAACGTGCCTGCGCAGAGCGACTCGAAGGTCCCGATCGGCATTGGCCGGCATGCTCGGAAACCCGCCCGACGAACCCGGGGCCAGGCCGACTTGACGCATCACAACAAGATAAATTTTCTTATTCCACATATTGGCTACCACTGCATCCGGGGTGTGTCCCGGGGCAGGAAGAACACCTTGCTGATCGGCGTTGGCTACGAGTACTGGCACAACAAGTTCGGCAACCGCAACTTCGGCAGCGGCGCGCAGAAGGCGGGTATCCAGACCAACACCCCGGCCTTCCAGATGGAATATCACTTCTAGGCCCTTCGTGTGCCCGCCCGCGCCCCTCACCGGGCGCAGGCTTTCCTGCTTCCGCCAACCCCGCATCACGTCTTCGAAGATTCGCCACCATGCTGCTCGGACTTTCGCTCTTCTATGTCGGTGCCGTCCTGATCCTGAACGGGCTGTGGATGCTCGGCCGGGTCGGGGATCGCGAGATCTCGGTGATCAACCTGTTCGCCGGCGGACTGACCCTGCTGGTGTCGCTCAAGCTGGCCTTCGGCGAGGGCGCGGACGCCGCCTCGGTCAAGGCGGCGGCCTTGTCACTGCTGTTCTCCTTCACCTACCTGTGGGTCGCGTTCAACCGCTTCAGCGGCGCCGACGGCCGCGGCCTGGGCTGGTTCAGCCTGTTCGTGGCGATCACCGCCGTGCCGGTGGCGATCGATACCCTGCGCATCGCGACGAGTACCTGGGATGTCTGGTTCGGTGTCTCGTGGGTGGCCTGGTCGGCCCTGTGGCTGCTGTTCTTCCTGTTGCTCGCCCTGCAGAAACCGCTGACCCGACTGACCGCCTGCGTCGCCATCGGCCAGGGCGTCCTGACCGGGTGGTTGCCGGGCTACCTCCTGCTGACGGGGGCGCTCGCCTGACGCGCGCGGCCACGCTCACAGCGAAGAGCGTCAAGGCGAGTCGGTACCGGCTGTATCGACAGCAGCGAGGCGAACGCGGACTCGAGCCCGCGAGCCGCTCGGTCCGCGTCGAGAAATGCAACCGGCTGCTCGCCATCAAGCGAAATATGCGCGCAGGCGGCGTTCGCCGGCACCGGCGCTTTCCGGCGCACCTGAGCGGCGACTGCCGTGCGGGGGTCAGCCGGACGCCCCCCGCCGCGCTCAGTCGCGCCCGCGCTCCCAGTACCCGGGCGTGTTGTATATGTCCTTCAGGTAATCGATGAAATGGCGCACCTTGGCCGGCAGGTAGCGTTGCTGCGGATACACGGCCTGGATGTCGTAGCTCGGGACGGCGAATTCGTCGAGCACGGTGACCAGTTCGCCGCGCTTGAGCTCGGCCTGGATCTCCCAGGTCGAGCGCCAGCCGACGCCGAGGCCCTGCTTGACCCAGCCGTAGAGCAACTCGCCGTCGTTGCAGTCGAGGTCGCCGTCGGCCCTGACGGCGAACAGCCTGCCGTCGCGCACGAAGGTCCAGCCGCGCTGCTGCCCGCCCTGCAGGTTGAACGCGAGGCAGTTGTGCTTGACGAGGTCTTCCGGGACGCGTGGCACGCCATGGCGATCGAAGTATTCGGGCGTGCCACACACCACGCGCCGGTTCGGAAACAGGCGCACGGCGACGTAGTTCGGATCGGTGACCTCGCCGATGCGCAGCGCCATATCGTAGCCCTCACGCACCAGATCGATCACGCTGTCGGTCAGGTTGAACGACAATCGCAGCGCCGGATGCCTGGCCTTGAACGCGGGTGCGTGCGGCGCCACGTGGTGGCGGCCGAACGCCGCCGGTGCGGACACCACCAGATGGCCGCGGACGATGTTGCGCCCGGCGCTGATGCTGCTTTCCGCCTCGTCGAATTCGCGCAGCAGCTGGCGGCACAGTTCGACGAACTGCTCGCCCAGATCGGTGAGGGTGAGCCCGCGCGTCGAGCGATGCATCAGGCGCACGCCCAGCCGGCGCTCGAGCGCGTCGAGCCGGCGCCCCATCACCACCGGCGTCACGCCCTCGACCAGCGCCGCGGCGGCGAAGCTGCCCTTCTCGGCGACGAGGGCGAAGCTGCGTATTTCGGTGTAGCGGTCCATTCGATGCTCCCAATCCCGGCGGGAACCATGCTAGCAGCAACGCGGGCTGTCCTCGCCCGCGCCGCGCGGGCGCACGGGACGTTCGAGGCCCGCCGGAACTTCCGCCGGCATCGGCATCGGGTGACGGTAGTCCATCGCCGCGACGACGCCGACCCACTCCGGCACTAGCGCACCCAGTTGGCCGTAAGCCACCGCTGGATGCGCAAGCTGCTCGGCCGCGTCAGCAGGGGGCACTTGCGGGAGGAGGCCCGAGCGCGAGATACGCCTCGCACCGCCGACGCGCAGGCATGCATACGCTTGCGCCTATAGACGGAATAAGCGCTTCAATACCTTCTCTCGTCGGCGCAGCTCGATACTCCAGATACCGACAGAACCGATCGCTGGGGCAATTCCTCTAGCTGGTTCTGATGACTAATCTGGCCCCACAGCCTGATAGACGGCTTCAGCAGAATTCCCAAAGGAGAAGACAATGGCCCGTATGAGAGCAATCGATGCCGCCGCGGCGGTGATGCGCAAGGAAGGCATCAGCACAGTGTTCGGCATTCCCGGCGCGGCGATCAATCCGCTCTACTCCGCGATGAAGAAGAGCGGCGGTTTCGAGCACATCCTCGCCCGCCACGTCGAGGGCGCCTCGCACATGGCCGAAGGCTACACTCGCGCCCGGGCCGGCAACATCGGCGTGTGTATCGGCACCTCCGGCCCGGCTGGCACGGACATGATCACCGGGCTGTATTCGGCCTCGGCCGATTCGATCCCAATCCTGTGCATCACTGGTCAGGCGCCGCGCGCGCGGCTGTACAAGGAGGACTTCCAGGCCGTCGATATCGAGTCCATCGCCAAGCCGGTGACCAAGTGGGCGGTGACGGTGCGCGAGCCGGCGCTGGTGCCGCGCGTGTTCCAGCAGGCCTTCCACCTGATGCGCTCGGCGCGTCCCGGGCCGGTGCTGATCGACCTGCCCTTCGACGTGCAGATGGCCGAGATCGAGTTCGACATCGACACCTACGAGCCGCTGCCGGTGTACAAGCCCGCCGCGACCCGCGCACAGGCCGAGAAGGCGCTGGAAATGCTCAACGCCGCCGAGCGCCCGTTGATCGTTTCCGGCGGTGGCGTGATCAACGCCGACGCCTCGGCCCGCCTGCAGGAATTCGCCGAACTGACCGGCGTGCCGGTGATCCCCACCCTGATGGGCTGGGGAACGATCCCCGACGACCACCCGCTGATGGCCGGCATGGTCGGCCTGCAGACCTCGCACCGCTATGGCAACGCGACGATGCTGGCGTCCGACTTCGTGATCGGCATAGGCAACCGCTGGGCCAACCGTCACACCGGCTCGGTCGAGGTGTATACCGAAGGGCGCAAGTTCGTGCATATCGACATCGAGCCGACGCAGATCGGCCGCGTGTTCGGACCCGACCTCGGCATCGTCTCCGACGCCGGCGCCGCGCTCGACCGCCTGCTCGAGGTGGCGCACGACATGAAGGCCGCCGGCAAGCTGCGCGATCGCAGAGCCTGGGTTGCGCAGTGCCGCGAGCGCAAGCGCACGATGCTGCGCAAGACCAACTTCGACGACGTGCCGATGAAGCCGCAGCGCGTGTATCAGTGCATGAACAACGCCTTCGACAAGGACACCTGCTACGTCAGCACGATCGGCCTGTCGCAGATCGCCGCGGCGCAGTTCCTGCATGTGTACAAGCCGCGCCACTGGATCAACTGCGGCCAGGCCGGCCCGCTGGGGTGGACGATTCCGGCGGCCCTCGGCGTCGTTGCTGCCGACCCGCAGCGCAAGGTGGTGGCGCTGTCCGGCGACTACGACTTCCAGTTCATGATCGAGGAGCTCGCGGTCGGCGCGCAGTTCAAGCTGCCCTACCTGCACGTGGTGGTGAACAACTCCTACCTCGGCCTGATTCGCCAGTCGCAGCGCGGCTTCGACATGGACTACTGCGTCCAGCTCGCCTTCGACAACATCAATGCGCCCGAGCTCGAAGGCTACGGCGTCGATCACGTCGCCGTGGTCGAGGGCCTGGGATGCAAGGCGATCCGCGTGCGGCGCCAGGAAGAGATCGCCCCGGCGATCGAGCAGGCGCACAAGTGGATGAATGAGTTCAAAGTGCCGGTCGTGGTCGAGATCATGCTCGAGCGCGTGACCAACATCGCGATGGGCACCGAGATCAACGCGATCAACGAATTCGAGGCGCTCGCCGAAGGCCGCGAGGATGCACCGACCGCCGTGGGCCTGCTCGACTGAGCCCCCCGTCAACAATGAAGGAGGAATGAAGATGCCGAAGTTCGCTGCAAACCTGAGCATGCTGTTCAACGAGCTTGCGTTCATGGACCGCTTCGAGGCCGCCGCTGAGTCGGGTTTCAAGGGGGTCGAGTACCTCTTCCCCTACGCCTTCGACAAGGACGAGATCGCCGAGCGCTTGCAGAAGTTCAACCTCACGCAGGTGCTGCACAACCTGCCGGCGGGCGACTGGGAGGGCGGCGAACGCGGCATTGCCTGTCACCCCGACCGGGTGGGCGAGTTCCAGGAGGGCGTGGGCCGTGCGATCGAGTACGCGACCACGCTCGGCTGCAAGCAGATCAACTGCCTGGCGGGCATCGCGCCCGCCGGCGTGACCGAAGACAGGGTCCGCGCGACCTTCGTCGATAACCTGCGCTTCGCCGCCGGGGAGCTGAAGGGAGCCGGAATCCGGCTGCTGATCGAACCGATCAACACCTACGATATCCCCGGCTTTCACCTGAGCCGCACCGCCCAGGCGATCGACATCATCGACGCCGTCGGCTCGGACAACCTGTTCGTGCAGTACGACATCTACCATGCCCAGCGCATGGAGGGCGAACTCGCCAACACGATCGCGAAGCACCTGGCGCGCATCGCCCACATCCAGCTTGCCGACAACCCGGGCCGCAACGAGCCGGGCACGGGCGAGATCAACTACGCCTGGCTGTTCCGCCACATCGACAAGCTCGGCTACACGGGCTGGATCGGCTGCGAGTACAAGCCGGCCGCCGGCACCCGCGAGGGCCTGGGCTGGATCAGGACCCTCTCGGCCTGAGCCTGGCCACCCCCGACCCCAACCCCGACCGAGCAAATTTTCAATCCGGATACAAGGAGACTCTTACATGGCTAACATCGGTTTCATCGGCCTCGGCATCATGGGTGCGCCCATGGCCGTCAATCTGCTCAAGGGTGGCCACACCCTGTTCACCTACACCCGCGGCGACACGCCCAAGAGCGTTACCGAGGCCGGTGCCAGGGTCTGCGCCAACGGTGCCGAAGTCGCGCGCCAGGCCGATATCGTCATCACCATGGTGCCGGACACGCCGCACGTCGAGGACGCGCTGTTCAGCGACAATGGTGTCGCCGCCGGCCTCACCAAGGGCAAGATCGTCGTCGACATGAGCTCGATCTCGCCGGTCGCCACCAAGGGCTTCGCCGAACGTATCAACAAGCTGGGCTGCGAATATCTCGACGCCCCGGTCTCGGGTGGCGAAGTAGGCGCCAAGGCCGCCAGCCTGACCATCATGATCGGTGGCAGCGAGGCCGCCTTCGAAAAGGTCAGGCCGCTGTTCGAGCTGATGGGCAAGAACATCACCCTCGTTGGCGGCAACGGCGACGGCCAGATCACCAAGGTGGCCAACCAGATCATCGTCGCCCTGACCATCGAGGCCGTGGGCGAAGCCCTGCTGCTGGCCGCCAGGGCCGGTGCCGACCCGGCCAAGGTGCGCCAGGCGCTGATGGGCGGTTTCGCCAACTCGCGCATCCTCGAGGTGCACGGCGAGCGCATGGTCAAGCGCAGCTTCGACCCGGGCTTCCGCATCGAACTGCACCAGAAGGACCTGAACCTGGCGCTGACCACCGGCCGCCAGCTCGGCGTATCGCTGCCCAACACCGCGACCGCGCAGGAACTGTTCAGTGCCTGCGCCGCGCACGGCGGTGCCGGCTGGGATCACTCCGCGATGGTGAAAGCACTGGAGAAGATGGCCAACTTCGAAATCGGCCAGTGATAATGAGAAGGGCCGGCTGCGACCGGATCCATGCATTTCGTTGCGGCGCACGGGAGGCGGGCTTCAGCCCGCCATTCGCGCGCGCTTGCCTGACGGCGCGTACCCTAACTCGGATCAAGCCGACCCGGCGCGAGCCGCGCCTTACCTCGTTCGTCACGCCAAAGGAGATTCCCGATGCGTCATCTCGCCATCGACGTCGGCCCGCACCATTTCGTCGCCCGCCTGGAACAGGAGGCTGCGCCGAAGACCTGTGCCGCCTTCATGAAACTGCTGCCCTTCACCAACCAGGCCATCCATTCGCGCTGGAGCGGCGAGGCGGTCTGGGTGCCGCTGGGCGATTTCGACACCGGCCTGGAGTTCGAGAACCACACCAGCCACCCGTCGCGCGGTGACGTGCTGCTCTACCCGGGCGGTTTTTCCGAAACCGAGATCCTGTTCGCATACGGCAGCAGCCAGTTCGCGAGCAAGATGGGCCAGCTCGCCGGCAACCACTTCCTGACCGTGGTCGAGGGCGGCGGGCAGCTGATGGACATGGGCCGACTGGTGTTGTGGAAGGGCGCTCAGGCGATCCGCTTCACCGATCTCGGTGAGCGCTGACCGACAAGGACGAATACAGATGGACATCAACCCTCGCAAGCTGCTCGCGGACATGTTTACCGCCGCGGTCAACGCAGCCCAGCCCGAGCACTGCATTCCGCCCCATCTTCCCGAGCCCCCCAGGGGCCGTACCCTCGTCATCGGCGCCGGCAAGGCCTCCGCGGCGATGGCCCAGGCACTCGAACGCAACTGGCCCGGCGAGCTCAGCGGCCTGGTCGTGACCCGCTATGGCTATGCCGTACCTTGCGAGCGACTCGAGATCGTCGAAGCCGCGCACCCGGTGCCTGACGCAGCCGGCCGCGAAGCCGCCGGCCGCCTGCTCGAATTCGTGGCCGGCCTGACCGCCGACGACCTGGTGATCTGCCTGATCTCGGGCGGCGGTTCCTCGCTGCTGCCCCTCCCTGGCGCGGGGGTGACGCTGGAAGACAAGCAGGCGATCAACCGCGCCCTGCTGAAGTCGGGTGCGACGATCTCGGAGATGAACTGCGTGCGCCGCCACCTCTCGGCGATCAAGGGCGGGCGGCTCGCCGCCGCCTGCCACCCGGCGCGCGTCGTCAATCTGCTGATCTCGGACGTCCCCGGCGACAACCCGATGGACATCGCCTCCGGTCCGACGGTGGCTGACCCGAGCTCCTGCGCCGACGCCCTCGAGATCGTGCGTCGCTATGGCATCGAGCTGCCGGCCGGCGCACGCGCCCTGCTCGAAAGCGGCGCGGGCGAGACCATCAAGCCCGGCGACGAACGCCTGGCCCGCGTCACCACCCACCTCGTCGCCACCCCGCAGATGGCGCTCGAGGCCGCGGCCGACGTCGCCCGCGCCGCGGGCCTCGCGCCGGTGGTGCTGGGCGACAGCATCGAGGGCGAGGCACGCGAGGTCGGCAAGGTGCACGCCGGCATCGCCCTGCAGGTGCGCAACCATCGCCAGCCGATCCCGGCCCCCTGCGTGCTGCTGTCCGGCGGCGAGACCACCGTGACCGTGCGTGGCGAGGGCCGCGGCGGACGCAACGTCGAGTTCCTGCTGTCGCTGGCGGTGGCGCTGAACGGGGCAGAGCGCATCCACGCGGTCGCCGGCGATACCGACGGGGTCGACGGTCAGGAAGAGATCGCCGGCGCCTTTCTCACGCCGGACACCCTCGCGCGCGCCTGGAAAATGGGCATCCGCCCGCGCGACAGCCTCGACGACAACGACGGCCATGGCTTCTTCGAGGCGCTCGGCGACTCGCTGATTACCGGGCCCACGCTCACGAACGTCAATGATTTCCGCGCGATCCTGATCACCTGATCGGCGTCGCGCCTCAAAGAACAGGGAGACAGCATGAGACGCCAGCGCAGTGCCCGCATTCTCGCCACCCTCGGCCCGTCGAGCGCCAGCGTCGATCGCATCCTCGCGCTGGCGCGGGCCGGCGCCGACGTGTTTCGGCTCAACTTCAGCCACGGCAGCCACGAGGACCACGCCGAGCGCCTGCGCCAGATTCGCGAAGTCGAGCGCGAGATCGGCCGTCCGATCGGCGCATTGATGGACTTGCAGGGACCGAAACTGCGCGTTGGCAGGATCGGCGGCGGCAAGGCCACGCTTGAGCCCGGCAAGCACTTCCGCCTCGACCTGGACCCGGCCGAGGGAGACGCGACCCGGGCCAACCTGCCGCACCCGGAGATCTTCGCCGCGCTCGAGACGGGCACCGAGCTGCTCCTCGACGACGGCAAGCTGCGCCTGCGGGTGGACGCCTTCGGCCCCGACTTCGCCGACACCACCGTCATCGTCGGCGGTGTGCTGTCCGATCGCAAGGGGGTGAATGTACCCGGCGTGGTGCTGCCGATCTCGCCGCTGACCGAGAAGGACCGTGTCGACCTCGCCTACGGCCTCGAGCTCGGTGTCGACTGGGTGGCGCTGTCCTTCGTGCAGCGCCCGGAGGACATTCGCGAGGCGCGCGAGATCATCGGCGACCGCGCCTGGATCATGGCCAAGCTGGAGAAGCCGGCCGCGATCGAACACCTGGACGAGATCGTCGCCCTCGCCGACGGCGTCATGGTGGCGCGCGGCGACCTCGGCGTGGAGTTGCCGGCGCAGCAGGTACCGGTGCTGCAGCGACGCATCATCCGCGCCGCCCGTGCCGCCGGCCGCCCGGTGGTGGTCGCGACCCAGATGCTGGAGTCGATGATCACCGCGCCGGTACCGACGCGCGCCGAAGCCTCGGACGTGGCCACGGCGATCTACGACGGCGCCGATGCAGTGATGCTGTCGGCCGAGTCCGCCTCCGGCCAGTACCCGGTCGAAGCCGTCACCATCATGGACAAGATCATCGGCGAGGTGGAGCTCGATCCGGCCTGGTGTGCGGGGCTCGAGGCCAGCCACACGCCTGCCGAAGCCAACACGCCGGACGCGATCTGCTGCGCGCTGCGCCGCGTCGCCGGCCTGCTCGAACCCGCCGCAACGGTGGCGTACACGGCATCCGGTTTCAGCGCCCTGCGCGCCAGCCGCGAGCGCCCGATGGCGCCCATTCTCGCCCTGACGCCGCAACTGGGCACCGCCCGGCGCCTGGCCCTGGCGTGGGGCGTGCATCCGATCCCGTTCGAAGAAGTGCACGACGTCGGCGAAATGGTCGAGCATGCGGCCGCGGCGGCGGTGAGTCATGAGGTCGCCAGGCCGGGCGACCTGGTGGTGGTGATCGCCGGCCTGCCCTTCGGCCGCAGCGGCAGCACCAACCTGCTCCACGTGGCGAAGGTGCCGGGCTGAGAACGAGCGCAGGATCCTCCCCGCGATCGACTGGCACAAAAAAACCGCACGATGTCGTGCGGTTTTTTGCCGTGCGCCCGACCGTCGGGCACTGCGCCAAGGCCTACTTCTTGGCGGCAGCGATGCCGTTGAGAATTTCCTGCTTGGCATCCTCGACCGTTCCCCAGCCCAGGATCTTCACCCACTTGCCCGGCTCGAGGTCCTTGTAGTGCTCGAAGAAATGCACGGTCTGCTTCATCAGCAGCTCGGGCAGATCGTCGGTGGTCTGCACCTTGTCGTACAGCGGGGTCAGCTTGGGCACCGGCACGGCGACGACCTTGGCATCGACACCGCCGTCGTCTTCCATCTTCAGCACGCCGACCGGGCGGCAGCGAATGACGACGCCGGGAGCGAGCGGGAAAGGGGTGACGACGAGCACGTCCACCGGATCGCCATCACCGGCGACGGTGTGCGGCACGTAGCCGTAGTTGATCGGATAGCGCATCGAAGTGCCCATGAAGCGGTCGACGAAAACGGCGCCGCTGTCCTTGTCCACTTCGAACTTGATCGGATCGCCCTGAGCGGAGATCTCGATGATGACGTTGATATCGTTCGGCACGTCCTTGCCGGCACTAACCAGGTCGAAACCCATAATTCCCTCCCGTGGAAAAAGTGCGGCAAATTATAAGGGCAAAACCCTCCTTCGATTGTGCTCTGCATCAGGCCGGGCGCATTTGGCCTGGCGGCCAGCTATAATCCGGGCTGTTAACTCTGAGGTGCCGCGGCAGGAAGTTCCGCGGAGAATCGGGAAACAGGTGCAAATCCTGTGCTGCCCCCGCAACGGTAAAGCGCATCGCGCAAGCCCGGAGACCGGCCTCGGAGCCTGTTGTGACGATGTCGCGGGTGGGCGGCACGGCGCGCGCCCGTGCTCCATCGAACATGTGCTCGTGCTCCCGCCCCCGCCGGTGCGGATTCGATGGCCAACGCTGCAAGCCCCTCTGCTACCCCAATCCGTTCCCAGCCATTGGCAGGCGGACCGCGCAGCATCCTGTCGCCGGTGCGCTGGGGCTGGCTCGCCCTGGTCGCCGGCGCCCACGCCGCCGGCCTCGGCTTGCTGGCAAATGGCGCCGGTGAGCCCCGATCGAGCGCCGCGCCAGCATCGGCCACGACGATCAGCGTGCGCATGATCGGGGTGGCGCCTGAATCCGCGGCGGAAAAATCGCTGCCGGCCATTGCGGAGAAGCCCGTCGCTGCCGCAGTGCAGGCCCCGGTGCCGAGCCATCCTGCGCCGCAGGGCGAAGTCGAGCCGCGGAAAGTACCTCGAGCGCCCGCCAAAACCGTCCGCTCGCGTCGGTCCGAAGCCCCTGCGACCGCAGCTTCAGCGCGGCAAGCGGCGGCGAAAGCCGCGAACGTCGTGCCGCCCCCTTCGCCCGCCGCGCAAGCCACGACAACGGCGCTCGCCGCTCCCCGGACGGGCGAGGCTGCGCCCGCCCCAGCCGTCGAGCCGGCGCAAGCGCCGCCGAACGCCAGCCCGGCCGCGACCACGCTGCACGACAACGCGCCTGCGCTGCCACCCGAAGCGGCGAGCGCCGCGGCGCCGGAGGGCTCGCAGGCCCTCGCTGCCGCTGCCGCACCCTTGCTGCCGGCGCGTCACGACGCCGCCTATCTGAATAATCCGAAACCGTCCTACCCGGTGATCTCGCGTCGCATGGGCGAGCAGGGCAAGGTCTTGTTGCGGGTGCGCGTGATGCGCGACGGGCTTCCGCAGGACGTCGAAATCATCGCCGCAAGCGGCTCCCCCCGCCTCGATCGCGCAGCCGCCGACGCGGTGCGTGGCTGGAAATTCGCACCGGCACGACAGGGCGACGATGCGGTCGACAGCTGGCTGCGCGTGCCGATCGTGTTCCGGCTCGACGACTGAAACAGCACGCCTGGCCCGCTTACCTCGCCAGGCACCGATCCGTCGCCGGTAGATCAGGCGGGGGCACCGAAACCGGCGCGCTCGATCGCCTCGCGCAGCGCATCCATGGTGATCTTCGCCGGGTCGTAGCGAACTCGCGCCTCCGACTTGCCGAGCGAGACCTGGGCGTCATCCACACCGTCGAGTGCCTTGAGGATCCCGGTGACGTTGCGCACGCAGCCATCGCAACTCATGCCGGCGACCTTGATCGTGGTTTCATTCATCGCTGCTTTGACCTCCGAGAAAGACCCAGTCGTGACCTGCGGACCCGGCGCCCGAGGCACCAGCGCAACGGGGCAAACGTCACCGCCACATGCAAATGCAGGATAGGAGAAGCTGCCGACCCACTCAACGCGCTAGGTCACGCAAACCACTCCGCTCCACAGCTGCCCGCCCAGCGTCGGCGCATGGAGCAGGCCGAACACCCCGAAGCCCAGCACGACCAGCCCGGACGCAAGGCGCACCTTGCCATTGCGTGTGATGTCGCGGAAGCGCTTGAACAGCATCCCGGCCAGCAGCAGATTGGGCAGCGTACCCAGGCCGAAGGCCAGCATCAAGCCCGCGCCGCGCGCGGCAGAGCCGGTGACGAGCGCGGTGGCGAGCACCGAGTACACCAGCCCGCAGGGAATGAAGCCCCACAGCAGCCCGAGCGGCAGCGCCTGCCTGACCGAGCGCGCCGGCAGGAAGCGCCGGCTGGCGGGCTGGATACGGCGCCAAAGGTGGTGGCCGACGCGCTCGATGGGCGCCAGCAGGCGGGTAAAGCCGGTGAGGTAGAGTCCGAGCGCGACCAGCATCAGGTTGGCCAGCACATACAGCGTGAGCTGCACCGGCAGCACGCCGTCGTAGAGCATGCCCACCGAGCCCAGCGCGCCCATCAGGCCACCGATGGCGGTATAGGTGGAAATCCGGCCAAGATTGTAGGAAAGATGAATCGGCCACTGGCGACGCTGCCCGGCGGGCGTCTGCACCTGAACGGCGAGCGCGCCGACGATCCCGCCGCACATCGACACGCAATGCGTGCCGCCGAGCAGGCCGATCAGGAAGACGGCGAGATAGCCGGTTTCGGGCATGTAGGGTCGGACCAGCGCGCGCTAGCGCAATACCGACATTCTACGCTGTTGCAGCGCAACGACGATCAGATGACCCGGGAGTAGCGGGCACGTTCGCGATCGGCGCGCAGGTAGCGATCGAAGACCATGGCGATCCCGCGCACCAGCAGGCGACCGCCCGGCTGGACGCTGATCCAGTCACCGTCGATCTTGACCAGCCCTGCCCGCTCCATCTCCTTCAGGTCGGCCAGTTCCTCGGCGAAATAGTCGCGGAAGTCGATCAGGTGGGCGATCTCGATGGACTGCATCGACAACTCGAAGTGACACATCAACGCCTGGATGACGGCGCGGCGCAGGAGGTCGTCCGCGGTGAGCTCGATGCCCCGCAGCACCGGCAACTCGTCACGGTCGAGCGCGTCGTAGTACTCGTCCAGCGTCTTCACGTTCTGCGCATACACCGGGCCGATCTTGCCTATCGCCGACACGCCGAAGGCGAGCAGGTCACATTCGGCCTGGGTCGAATAACCCTGGAAATTGCGCTGCAGCCGCCCCTGGCGCTGAGCGGTGGCGAGTTCGTCGTCCGGCTTGGCGAAGTGATCCATGCCGATGTAGACATAGCCCGCCTCGGTGAGCCGGCGGATGCCGAGCTGCAGCAGCTGCAGCTTGGTGTCGGCCGTGGGCATGTCGTCGCCAGAGATGCGTCGCTGCGGCTTGAACAGGCTCGGCAGGTGCGCGTAGCTGTAGAGCGAAACGCGGTCGGGTGAGATCTGCAGCACCTGTTCCAGCGTGCGGTTGAAGCTGATCACATTCTGCTTGGGCAGGCCGTAGATCAGGTCCATGCTCACCGACTTGAAGCCGGTCTCACGCGCCGCATCGATGACGAGCTTGGTCTCTTCGTAGCTCTGGACACGATTGACCGCCCGCTGCACGTCTTCGGCGAAGTCCTGCACGCCGACGCTCATGCGGTTGAAACCGAGCTCCGCGAGCAGCTTCACGGTGTCGAAATCGACCTTGCGCGGATCGACCTCGATCGAGTATTCGCCGTTGGGCACCAGGGTGAAGTGCTCGCGCACCGACGCCATCAACTGGCGCATCTCGTCGTGCGACAGGAAGGTGGGCGTGCCGCCGCCGAGGTGAAGCTGCGTGACCTTACGCCCCCCGTCTACGCACGCCGCCTGCATGCGAATCTCTTTCGCAAGATAATTCAGGTACTTGGCCGAGCGGCCGTGGTCCTTGGTGATGATCTTGTTGCAGGCGCAGTAGTAGCAGATCGTGTTACAGAACGGGATGTGGAAGTACAATGAGAGCGGTTTGCTCACCCCGCCGATGCTGCGCTTTGCCAGCCAGTGCGTCAGCGCCTCGGCGTTGAAGGCCTCGACGAAGCGGTCTGCTGTCGGGTACGAGGTGTAGCGCGGTCCATTGATATCGAACCGACGGATGAGTTGCGGATCGAAGATGAGTGCGTTCTGGCTGGTCATGATCTTGTCGCTGCGGTGTTTGTCGAACAATGGCAGAACCATGGTCAATATTGGTTGACGTGGATCAATGGGGGATGAATACAGCTCCCCACCGGGTCCCGGAGCGGATCCGTTCACCTCGCAAGGAAGCCCGAATACCGTGGAGTTGAAGGCGACAGTGCCAATCACCATGAACGGCCTCAAGACGGCCTGTTCCCAATGCAACCTCGTCGAGCTGTGCCTGCCCTTCGGCATGTCCGACGACGAATTGAACCGTATCGACGAGTTGGTGGGTGCGCGGCGCAAGGTCAAGCGTCAGCAGAACCTCTACCGCGCAGGCGACCCGTTCGATGCGATCTACGCGATCCGTGCCGGCTCCTTCAAGACCGACGTCCTGCTCGAGGACGGCCGCGAGCAGGTCACCGGCTTCCAGATGACGGGCGAGATGCTCGGCCTGGACGGCATCAGCACTGCAAGCCACTCCTGCAACGCCGTTGCGCTCGAGGACAGCGAAGTGTGCGTGATCGCGTACTCCAAGCTCGAGGAGCTCTCGCGCGAGGTCGAGAGCCTGCAGCACCAGTTTCACAAGGTAATGAGCCGCGAGATCGTGCGCGACCACGGCGTGATGATGCTGCTCGGGTCGATGCGGGCGGAGGAGCGCCTCGCCGCCTTCCTGCTCAACATGTCGCAACGCTTCACCGCGCGAGGCTTCTCCGCGGCGGAGTTCCATTTGCGCATGACGCGCGAGGAGATCGGCTCCTACCTCGGGCTGAAGCTCGAAACCGTGTCACGCGCGTTCTCGCGCTTCCAGGAAGAAGGCCTGGTCGGCGTGCAGCAAAAGCACATCCGCATCCTCGACGCCGCCGCGCTGAAGAATCTGATCCAGCACTCCCACGTTGCGCGCTGACGCTCGCCGCGGGCGGTGCGGTGTTCAGGCGCCGAATGAGGCGAAGAAACCGGCCGCGTTCTTGCCCAGCGCAACCGACACGATCCACGCGTACACACCGATCGCGGCGACGAAGGCCAGGCTGCGCGCGGCCATCGTGCGGCCACGCTTGAGCGCCACGGTACCGAGCACGATGTAGGCGATCAGACCCAGGACCTTGGCCGTCACCCAGCCGGCGACGAAGGGATACTGGGCGATCATCACCGCGAGCGCGATTGCGCTGACCAGCAGCAGGCTGTCGACGATGTGGGGCACGACACGGGTCAGGCGGCGCTGCAACAGCGCATTGCCGGTCAGCATCCAGTAGCCGCGCAGCAGGAAGCCGATGGCGCTGAGCGCGACGCAGGTCACATGCAGGTGTTTCAGAGCAAAGTACATCCTTCCCATCCTCGGCCCGGCCTACGTCAAACACAGGTACGCGCCTGCGCGCCGGTCAATTAGAATCGAGTCCCATTACAGAGAGGTCCGCAATGTCCACCGCTCCCCTCGACATCCCCGCCCTGCTGCACCGCATCCCGCTTTTCAGCGAATTGTCGAACGCCGATATCGAGCGCGTTACTCGCTTCACGCGCGAACGCCGCATCGCCCGCGGCGAGGTGCTGTTCCAGCGCGGCGATCACCCGCATGGCTTTTACTTCGTGGTGTCGGGTCAGGTCAAGCTCGCCTTTTCGTCCGCCCAGGGCACCGAGAAGGTCGTCGAGATCCTCGGGCCGATGCAGAGCTTCGGCGAAGCCATCATGTTCATGAATTGCCCTGCCCCCGTGTTCGCCGAGGCGCTGACCGAGTCCGTGCTGGTCCACGTCGGCCAGGCCATCGTCACCGAGCTGATCGAACAGGACTCGAGCTTTGCCATGAAGTTGCTCGCAGGCATGGCGATTCGGCTGCACGGCCTGATCCACGACGTCGAAACCTACTCCCTGCGCTCGAGCACCCAGCGCGTGATCGGCTATCTGCTGCAGGTGGCCGATAGCGACAGCCCGTGCGAGGTTGCCCTGCCGACGAGCAAGCAGGTGATCGCCTCGCGTCTCAACCTCACGCCGGAAACCCTGTCGCGCATCTTCCACGACCTGGTCGAGACGGGGCACATTAGTGTGCAGGGTAAACGCATCACCCTGCACGACCCGGTAAAGCTCGCGCGCCACAGCGGCTGAACGCGACACGCCAGCTTGCAGCGTGCGCCCCCGAAAGTTGCGGGGCCCGCCAGCTTGACGCCTTCGTGCTCGATCGCGCGTCCGGCCCGCTTCAGTTCAGCGCATAGGGCTCGCCACGCTCGGGAATCATCGGCTGCGGCCAGTCGAGCTGCCGCCGGATCTCCTCGGCAAGGGTTTGAGCGGCGCCGATTTCACCATGCACGACGAAGGTCTGGCGCGGCGGACGGCGGATGTGGCGCAGCCAGTCGAGTAGCGCGGGCTGGTCGGCGTGGGCCGACAGTCCGCCGATGGTGTGGATGTGCGCGCGCACCGGGATCCGCTCGCGGAACAGCGTGACCTGACGTGCTCCGTCGACCAGCCGCCGTCCGAGCGTCCCGGCCGCCTGGAAGCCGGCGATCACGATGGCGCACTCCCTGCGACCGAGGTTGTAGCGCAGGTGGTGCTTGATCCGCCCGGCGTCGCACATGCCGCTGGCGGAGATGATGACCAGCCCGCCGCGCACGCTGTTGAGTTCGATCGACTCCTCCACGTCCTGGACGAAACGCAGCCTGAAACGCTCCTCGTTGTCGCGCGTCCACGCGTACAACTCTCGCGTTTCGGGGTCCCACAGGTCCTCGTGCCTCACCGTCAGTTCGGTAACCGCCGATGCCATGGGCGAATCCACGACCACCTCGAGGCGCTCGATGCGGCCACTGCGCACCAGGTCGGCGAGCACGTAGAGCATCTCCTGCGTACGGCCGACGGCGAAGGCCGGAATGATGACATTGCCGCCCCGGCCCTTGAGCGTGCTGTTCAATACATCAACGAGTTCGTCGAGGGTGTCGTCGAATGCCCGGTGTGCCCGATCCCCGTAGGTCGACTCGATGCAGAGGAAATCGGCGGCGTCGATCGTCACCGGATCACGCACGACGGGGCGAACCGGCTGACCGAGATCGCCGGAGACCACCAGCCGGCGCGACTGCCCGCCGGACTGCAGGTCGATCTCGATGAACGCGGAGCCCAGGATGTGCCCGGCATCGCGAAAACGGCAGCGCACCCCGGCGCCGGGATGACACTCGGCGTCATAGTCCACGGCGCGCAGCCTCGACAAGGTCATCCGCGCCTGCTCCACCGTGTACAGCGGCGACATGTCCCAGCCATGGCGGCGGCGATGGGCACGATTCTGCCGCAGCGCCCACTCGGCCTCCTTCTCCTGGATGAAGGCGGAGTCGAGCAACATGATCCCGAGCAGGTCCACGG
Organism: Thauera sp.; assembly: GCA_041586695.1. GTDB lineage: Bacteria > Pseudomonadota > Gammaproteobacteria > Burkholderiales > Rhodocyclaceae > Thauera. The sequence continues at coordinate 2,341 of JBFGZP010000023.1, read as the reverse complement.
TAGCGGCGGTCGTGAATATCGGCCCGCGGTAGCCGAGCGTGACCAGCCGGGGCAGCAATCCGGAATGATCCAGGTGCGCATGCGTGAGCAGGACGAAGTCCACCGTATCGAGGTCGAAGTCCAGTGCCTGCCGGTTCTTCATGCCGGCGTCGCGTCCGCCCTGGAACATGCCGCAATCGATCAGGAAGCACCCGCCGTCGTGCCGCACATGCAAGCACGAGCCGGTCACCTCCCCCGCCGCGCCGAGAAATGTCAGCTCCACTTCCCTGCCTCCCGCGTACCCCGAAGTCGTGATCGCGTCACGGCTTGACGCGCATCAATCGCATACCGGTGGGTTCGCTCGCTATAATCAAGTTACACCATACCAGCAAAGGAGCGCCGCAATGTTCAAGCACGTACTTGTTCCGACCGATGGATCCACCATGTCCGAAAGTACCGTTGCTCGAGCCGTTTCGTTCGCCAAGGAGGCCGGCGCGCGGATCACGTTCTTCTATGCCCAGCCCGATTTCCCGATGCCGATCTACGGCGAAGGCGCCCTGATCGACCCGACCACGCCGGAGCAGTTCGCCAAATCGGCGGCGGCCGAGGCCGACCGCATCCTCGGCAAGGCAAAGGAAGTCTCCGACGCCGCTGGCGTGTCGGCCGCGACCGACACGATCGTGAACGAGGTCCCGTATGAGGCGATCATCGACGCTGCGGACCGCCATGGCTGCGACCTGATCTTCATGTCTTCGCACGGCCGCCGCGGGATTGCCGGGCTGTTGCTGGGAAGCGAAACGCAGAAGGTGCTGACGCACACCAAGACGCCGGTGCTGGTCTATCGCTGAGCGTTCCTGCGGCGCGGCAGGACAGACAGAAACGGCCCGCGCATGCGGGCCGTCTGCTTTCTAGCGCGAGATGCCGGAACGATTGATATCGTCGGCCGTTCGCTGCAGGAACAGCGTACTCAAGCTCGAGGCGGCGCACACCAGCCAGAAGCCGAGGAAGCCGATCGAGTACGTCGCCAGCGCGCCGAAGTCAACCGGCTCACCGAAAAGGTACAGTTCCTGAGGGTTGATGACGGTGAAGAAGATGGCCTCGGCGAGGCCTGCCACCAGAAAGGAAGGCCACAAGACCAGGATCCACTTGAGCATCGTCCATCTCCTCCAGGGTTTGGTGCAACGAGGCGGCTCGAACCCGGTCCGGCCTGCCGTCCGTTGTGTGCCATGCGGCGCTCGGCCACGCATGGCCGTCAAGAAAACCGTCTATCGTCCCGTCGACGAACGACTCCAAAGGCTCGCTCGGCAGCTCCGTTTCGCCAGTCGTCAGGAACTCCCGGGCCGTTCCCTGACCCGTCGGGCGACAGCCTAGGAACTCGCCGGCACAATCCGGATGTCCGACTCGGTCGGCAGGTAGGCGGCCCCGTTCATGCGCCAGTTGCGGGCCGCGTCCTCTATCTGGAACAGCCACCGCCCGGTGCTCAGCGGCGCAAGCGCGCCCTGGAACACGCCGCCCCGACCGCTCAGGACCAGCACCTGGTCCTGGCCGCCCCGGGTCGGATGGGCCACCGTGAGCACGATCTGCGCAGGCAGGCTTTCCTGCTCGGCCGCAGTCAGCTCGACGATGAGCGACTCGCTCCGGACCTGCAAACGCGCAGCCAATCCGAGCTTTGCCGCACGCTCGCTGCGCTCGATCGTCTGCACGATCGCCCGGCCTTCCTTGTAGTAGTCATCGACGACCATGCCGTCGAAGGTCTGCACCGCGATCACCAGGGTAATGATGCTGGCCACCACCGCGGTCGCCGGCAGCGCGATCAGGAACCAGGGCCAGCCCTGCCGGTACCAGGGCGGGGGTTGTTTTTCGGACACGATCGTACTCATTTCAGCGCGGGAACAGGAAAGTGGTCTTCTCGACCACGGACAGGGACGGGTCGTCTGCAGCCTTCACGTCGAAGGCGATCTCGTTGGCACCGGGCTGGCCCGCATCGTAGGGTACGAGCACCTGCAGCGTGACCGACTCGGTCGCCGCGGGCCCGACCTCGACGCGCTGCTCGCCGCCGATCTTCACCCCCGGCAGCCCCGATACGGAGAAGACGAAGGCGCGCGGAGCCTCGGTCATGTTCATGACCTGGAGGCGGTAGACGTTCTCGATCATGCCGCCTTCGAGTTCGCGCGCCAGCGAGGCGCGGTCGCGGATGACGTCGACGCGCAAGGGTTCCCGCGTCGCGAGCCCCCATACGAAGGCAATGCTGATGGCGGCGAGCACGCCGCCGTAGATCAGGGTTCGGGGGCGCATCACGTGGCCCACGATCTCCTTGGTGCCCCAATGCTGCTTGATCGCGTTCTCGGTCGAATAGCGAATG
>JBFGZP010000022.1:0-19892 GCA_041586695.1 Thauera sp. | reverse complement strand
CGCATATACTGCGAATGGCCCGGGCATTCCACTCCCCCGCCCACCAGTGTCCTGGTAACGCCGAGAACCCGGAATTCGTTGATGCCTTCCCCTCACGATCCCCGCCAGAACCACCTCCTCGCAGCCCTGCCCGAAGAGGATCGGGTACGAATCATTCCCGAACTCGAACTCGTGCAGATGTCGCTCGGCGACGCGCTTTACGAGTCCGGCATTCAGATGCGCCACGTCTACTTCCCCACCACTGCGATCGTGTCCCTGCTCTACGTCATGGCCGATGGCGCATCGACAGAAATCGCCGTGGTCGGCAACGAGGGAATTGTCGGTATCTCCATCTTCATGGGCGGCGAAAGCACGCCCAGCCGCGCCGTCGTGCAAAGCGCAGGACACGCTTACCGACTGAAGGGACAGCTGCTGAAAGACGAGTTCTATCGCGGCGGCCCGATGCTCCGTCTACTGCTGCGCTACACCCAGGCGCTGCTGACCCAGATGGCGCAGACGGCGGTATGCAATCGCCATCACTCCCTGGACCAGCAACTCTGCCGCTGGCTGCTGCTCAGCCTCGACCGCCTGCCTTCGAACGAGCTGATCATGACGCAGGAGTTGATTGCCAACATGCTCGGCGTACGCCGCGAGGGCGTCACGGAGGCCGCCGGCAACCTGCAGAAGGCCGGCTTGATCGCATACCACCGTGGGCACATCACCGTACTCGACCGGCCGGGCCTGGAGGCGAGGGCTTGCGAGTGCTACTCGGTGGTCAGGACGGAGTACGAACGCTTGCTGCCGGAGAAAATCGTTCCGTAGTCCGGATGGCCGGACGCCTTCGCGCTCGATCCCGGGCCTGAATGCGGCACCGCCCCGGGGAGGTCGGCTTTGCGCCAACGCACCTGGCGTCACCAGCCTGCACCCGAAACGGTCGAGGCGCCATCCGCCGAGGGCCGGTCGAGGCCGCATGATTCGACCGAGCATGAGCGCAGAATCGGCCTGTATCCATGCTCCAATGCACGCGCTCTGTGGTGGGCGCCGACACCCTGTCTGCTCCCGCTTTTCGCGGTAGAGGCGTCATTCCGACAATACGGCGTTCGGCGCGAGCGCTTGCGATGTCATATTTTCAGGCGATCGGTTTGCCGTTCCCGATCGGCCTATACTGGATTGGCAGTTGCATCCGCGACTGCTTTTCGGGAGTACGACCATGGGCAAGACAACAAAGAGCAACAAGGAACAAAAGAAACAACCGGCGATGAGCCCCAAGGAGAAGAAGGCCGCCAAGCAGGAAAAGAAACATGCGTCCGACGTCGTGCCGATAATTCCACGCTGAGCGGTTTGATCGAAAGCGCCCCCGTCAATCGGCGGCCGCCTCCGCGACGATCACGCATCCGCCTTCAAAGAACGATCGTGGCGAGACCGAGAAAGGCGAAGAAGCCGATGACGTCGGTGACGGTGGTCAGGATGACGCCCCCGGCCAGCGCCGGGTCGACGCCGACGCGTTTCAGAAAAAGCGGCACCGCCAGCCCGGCGAGGGCGGCGAAGAGCAGGTTGATGAGGATGGCGGCGGCGATGACGCCGCCGATCTGCCAGTCGCCGAACCACGCGACCGCAAGCAGCGCCACGACGATCGCCCACAGCAGGCCGTTGAGCACCGCAATGCCGATCTCCTTGCCGAGCAGCACCGTGGCGTTGCTGCCCTGGACCTGGCCCAGCGCCATGCCGCGGATGACCAGCGTCAGGGTCTGACTGCCGGCGATGCCCCCCATGCTGGCCACGATCGGCATCAGCACCGCGAGCGCGACGACGCGCTCCAGCGTCGTCTGGAACAGGCCGATCACCCACGCGGCGAGAAAGGCGGTGAGCAGATTGATGCCCAGCCAGACGGCACGGCGTCGCGAGCTGGTGAGAACGGGCGCGAACATGTCCGCTTCCTCGTCGAGGCCGGCCATGTTCATCATCGCGCGATCGGAGTTCTCCCGGATCAGGTCGATCACGTCATCGACGGTGATGCGACCCAGCAGTACGCCGCGCGCGTCGACGACCGGCGCCGACAACAGGTCCAGATCCTGGAACAGACGGGCGACGTCGTCGTCGGACGCATCGACCGGGATCGTGGGGTAGTCGGCGTCCATCACTTCCGCCACCTTGCGCTCGGGCTGGGCGGTCACCAGGGCGCTGAGCCGGAGTACCCCCTGGAAGATGCCCTTGCGGTCGACCACCATGAGCTTGTCGGTCTGCACCGGCAGCTCCTTGACCAGACGCAGATAGGCAAGCACCGTCTTCAGCCTCACGTCTGCCCGCACCTGGATCTGGTCCGCGTTCATCAGGCCGCCCGCCGAATCCTCCGGGTAGGACAGCATCGACTCGAGCTTCTCCCGGCGCCGTCCGACCGCAGTCCGGAGCAGGTGTCGGCCCTGCGCTTCCGGCAGGGTCTGGATCAGGTCGACGAGGTCATCGAGCTCGAGCTTCGCCGCGGCCGCCACCAGGTCCTCGAGATCCATGTCGAGCGCCAGCGCAGCGCAGATCTCGTCGTGCAGGAAGCTCAACACCTTGCCCGCGCGATCGGTCTCGACCATGCTCCAGGCGGCGCGCCGCTCGTCGGGCGGCAGGGATTCGAGTAGCCCAGCCGCCTTCGCCGGGTGCATTGCGCGCAGGATCTTGCCGACGCGCTTGAGCTTGCCGTGAGCCAGTGCCTTGCGCACGTTGCGGATCTGGGTCGAGTCGTTCTGCTCTTCGCTGACTTCCTGATCGGGCTCCGGCGCGGCCGACTCGTCCGTTTCAGCGTGCAGCAGGCGGGCGATTTCGGGGGCCAGGTGCGACAGGATGCGACTCTCGTGGCTCGTGTCGACGTGCTGCCACAGTGCCGGTCGCAGGTCGGGATCCATCGCTTCGATCAGGCCGGCGATCTTGGCCGGATGCATGTGCCGCAGTTTCTTGCTGACGCGTTTGTACTTGCCGCTCTCGAGCGCATCGACGATCAGCTCGATCTCGGTGTGTACGCCATTCACTTGCTGTTGCGTCATTCCGGTCCCCTTTCCGCCCGTCTGCGCAATGCGCGCGCCGGCCGCTCAACCAATCGTTCGATCCGGTCTGCACCGGGCCGCATTATCGGCGCAGCTGCCTGCGCACGTTTGGCACAATGGCGAGGGTGATCCCGCCACTGCCCGATCGACGACGCCACCGCGCGCCCCGCCGGCAAGCTTGCGCACGCCGCAACGGGCTGAATTGCCCGGACACATGCCATGGAGACACGATTGCGCTGGACGCCCCGCCTTGCCGAGCGCATCGCGCTCGCCCTGGTGCTCACCCTCGGTGCGGCGCTGGCACTGCTGCCCGCCATCGCGCAGCCGCAGGACTACCACCTGTTCGCCGACACGCGGGGACTCATGCTTGGCCACTACGCACTGCCCAATGCGGCCGACGTGCTCACCAGCCTGTGCTTCGCCGCCGCCGGCGCGGCCGGTCTGTCTTGCTTCGTGCGCGCGGCTCCCGCCCAGCACCTGCCGCTGTTCGTGTTCTTCACCGGTCTGCTCCTCGCCGGCGCGGGCAGCGCCTGGTACCACCTCGCCCCGTCGGACGCATCCCTGCTGTGGGACCGTCTGGCGATGAGCCTGGGCTTCGCCGGCGCCGTCGGCGCGCTCGCCACCGAACGCCTGGGACGGTCGGCCGGCCGGCGCTGGCTGCTCGCCTGGCTGGTCGGCGGCGGCCTCTCGATGGCCCTGTGGGCGCACGCGGGCGACCTCAGGCTCTACCTCATGGCCCAGTTCGGCGGTTTCGCCGTGATGTTGCTGTGGTGCCGCCTTCCGCCCGGCAAGGGGATGGTCGGCCTGCCGTGGGGCTGGCTGTTGCTCGCCTACACGTTCGCGAAGGCGTTCGAGACATTCGACCAGGCCATCTGGGCCCTGACGGACGGCCTGTTCTCCGGCCATCCGCTCAAGCATGTCACTGCTGCGATCGGTATCGTGCCCATTTTACATGGACTGCGACACCGACCGGGGCAAGGACCGCGCCCCTGAGGCGCGCCCGATGGGCAGTGCCGACGCCAATGCCCGGCGACCGGGCATCAGGATGCAGCCGACAGGCTCTCCAGGGTCAGGCCCCAGCGCGTAAGCGCTTGGCGCAGCAGCGTCTGCTCGGACAAGGAGATCGAACCGTCCGACTTCGCCAGCACCAGCATCGCCCGGCAGGTGAGCTTCTGCAGGCGCGGCTCGGTGATGCTGTCGAGCATGGCCTCGGTGCGCTCGAGGTCGAGCACGCGCAGGTCCCTGCCCGACGGCGGGCTTTCTAGCAGGCCCCGGCAATGGTCGATGACCGCCTGGACCAGCGCATCACGCTCGACCCCCATCAGTTCGGCAATGTGATGGCGGTCGATCGCCTCGATCTCCCGGGTTGCCAGTTCCCCGTCGGCGACGAGGGTGAGCACGATCAAGCGCACCGCGGTGGCCTGCTGTTCGGCAAAGGTGGCGTTCATGTTGTTTTCCTTGTGGGGGACGGCTTCGACCGCGGGGTGGCATGCGGGTTCGCGCCACGGGCGCGACTAGGCGTCCGGGGACAGATACAGACTCTCCTTCACCTCTTCCATCACCACGTAACTGCGCGACTCGGCCGCGGCTGGCAGCTTCAGCAGGATGTTGCCGAGCAGGCGGCGGTAGTCGCCCATCTCGGCGATGCGGGCCTTGATCAGGTAGTCGAAATCGCCCGACACCAGATGGCATTCCATCACCTCGGGCACGAAGGCCAGCTCCTTCTTGACGCGGTCGAAGGTCTCGTTCGATTTGGCGGACAGCTTGAGTTCGACGAACACCAGCATCGGCTTGCCCAGGGCGCGGGGATCGACGCGGGCGTGATAGCCGGTGATCACGCCATCGCGCTCCAGCCGCCGCACCCGCTCTGTGCAGGGCGTCGCCGACAGGCCGACGCGCTGGGCGAGTTCGGTCATCGACAGGCGGCCGTCCTTCTGCAGCAGGTCGAGGATCTTGCGGTCGATTCGGTCGAGGTCGCGCATTTCGCTAGCGGGGGCAGAAAACGAGGTCGGTGTTTGAAGATATCACTGACAGCTCTCTATTATTTAGTGAAAACCCCTGCACGACTGCCAATAAACTTACTTCATTCAATAGCAATCAAGCGCAGGAGAGCGTCATGCACGTCATCGTACTCGGAAGCGGCGTCATCGGCACCAGTACCGCCTGGTATCTGGCCCGGCGAGGAGCCCGCGTCACCGTGCTCGACCGCCAGCCAGCTGCGGCGCTCGAGACCAGCTTCGCCAACGCCGGCCAGGTGTCGCCCGGCTACTCGACACCCTGGGCCGCGCCCGGCATCCCGCTGAAGGCAATGAAGTGGCTGCTTCAACGTCACGCCCCGCTGTCGATTCGCCCCGACGGTTCGCTGTTCCAGTGGCGCTGGATGCTCGAGATGCTGCGCAACTGCCATCCCGAGCGCTACACGGTGAATAAGGAACGCATGATGCGGCTGTCCGAGTACAGCCGCGACAGCCTGCGCGCCCTGCGGGCCGACACCGGCCTGAGCTACGAGGAGCGCAGTCGCGGCACGTTGCAGTTGTTCCGCACCCAGGCGCAGTTCGACGCCGCCGCACGCGACATCGCCGTACTGGAAGCCTGCGGCGTACCCTACGAACTGCTCGACGGCGCCCGCATCGCCGACGCCGAACCGGCCCTCGCGCACGCGGGTGGCAGGCTCGCCGGTGGCCTGCGCCTGCCCAACGACGAAACCGGCGACTGCCATCTGTTCACCACCCGCCTGGCCGAGATGGCGCGCGCGGCCGGCGTCGACTTCCGTTTCGGCGTCGATGTGCGCGAGATCCTCACCGCCGGCGGTAGCGTGACCGGCGTGCGGGTCGGCTCGGGCAGCCAGTCCGAGGTGCTCGCGGCGGATCGCTACGTGCTCGCCTTCGGCAGCTATTCGCGGTCGATGGCCGCGAGCCTCGGGCTGGACCTGCCGGTCTATCCTGTCAAGGGCTATTCGCTGACGGTGCCGCTCACCGATGCAGCGGCCGCGCCGGTGTCCACCGTGCTCGACGAAACCTACAAGGTGGCTGTGACCCGCTTCGACGACCGCATCCGCGTCGGCGGCATGGCCGAGCTCGGTGGCTTCGACCTGCGCCTCAACCCGCGCCGGCGCGAAACCCTGGAACTCGTCGTGCGCGATCTCTTCCCCGGCAGCGGCGACCTCGCCCGCGCCGAGTTCTGGACCGGCCTGCGACCGATGACACCCGACTCGACGCCGATCGTCGGCGCAACAGCCTATCCCGAGCTCTACCTCAACACCGGCCACGGCACCCTCGGCTGGACCATGGCCTGCGGTGCCGGTCAGCTCGTCGCCGATCTCGTCGCCGGCCGCCGGCCCGCGATCCGTCACGACGACCTCGGCCTGAGCCGCTACGGGCGCAAGGCGGGCCCCAAGGCCGCCCGCCTGAGCCTGTCGCCGGCCTGAGCGCAACATCCACCCCGCCGCCGCAGCCGACGTTGCCTGCGGGGCGCTTTCACTCCACCATTAGGCCTTGCACCTCAGCCTCCAGGCCCCGACTTCCACCACAACCCAAGTCCGAAACCAATCCGATGCGTCCCGCCCGCGCCCTGATCGACCTCGACGCCCTGCGTCACAACTATCGGCTTGCACGCCGCCGCCACGGTGCCCGCGCGCTCGCGGTGGTCAAGGCCAACGCATACGGCCATGGTGCGGTGCGCTGCGCGCAGGCGCTGGCGGACGAGGCGGACGGCTTCGCCGTGGCCTGCCTCGAGGAGGCCCTGGCGCTGCGCGCAGCCGGCATCACCCGGCCGATCCTGTTGCTCGAGGGCGTGTTCGAGGCGGCCGAGCTCGACGAGGTCGTGCATCATCGCCTTTGGCTGGTCGTGCACCACGAAGCACAGATCCGCATGCTCGAGGCCATGCCGGTCGCGCCGCCCCTGACCGTGTGGATCAAGGTCAACTCGGGCATGAACCGCGCCGGCTTCATGCCCGACGAGGTCGATGCGGCGTGGCAGCGGCTTGTCGATTGCGGCAGGGTGGGAGAGATCACGCTGATGAGCCACTTCGCCCGCGCCGACGAGCCGCAGGTGATCACGACCGCCGAGCAGATCAAGCGCTTCGACGCCGCCACCGCCCACCTGCCCGGCGCCCGCAGCCTGGCCAACTCCGGCGCGGTGCTGGGCTGGCCGGCGGCGCACCGCGACTGGGCACGGCCGGGAATCCTGCTCTATGGCGCCGATCCGATGCCGGACGAAGGCCACGGCCTGCGCCCGGTGATGACGCTGCAAAGCGCGGTGATGGCGGTGCGCGAGATTCCCGCGGGGGCGCCGCTGGGCTACGGCGCACGCTTCGTCGCCGAGCGGCCGACACGCGTCGGCCTGGTGGCGATGGGCTACGCCGACGGTTACCCGCGACTGGTACCCGATGGCACGCCGGTGGCGGTGGACGAGATCCGCACCCGCCTGATCGGACGCGTGTCGATGGACATGCTGACCATCGACCTCACCGACCTGCCCGAAGCGGGCCTCGGCAGTCGGGTCGAGCTGTGGGGCGGCAACATCCCGGTCAACCGCATCGCCCAGGCCGCCGGAACCATCGCCTACGAGCTGCTTTGCAACGTCAAGCGGGTGCGTTTCGAATACGTGGGCTGAGCCCGCACAGCCTTACTCCAGGACCTGGTCGATCGTCAGTGCGACGCCGCGCGCGTCGGGCGCGATGCCGACCGTGCGGCCTTCGAGGTCACCGGGGGTGGCCGTCGGCGTGCCCGACTTCGACACCCGCGCAGCAACCATGACGCGCTCCGGGACCGGGCCATCGCCGCTCATGGAGGCGACGCCGTCGAAGCTGAACTCGAGCGGCAGATCACTGCCCTTGAAGCGCAGCGCCGCGAGCGGCGGACCGCCTGCCTCGCCGCGGACGAAGACAAAAACAGAATCCTCGGCCGCCAGGCGATCGCGCAGCGCCGCTGCGATGTCCAGACGCCCGGCGAGCTTGAGCGGGGCCGGCGCCGCCGCCGCGCCCTCGCCATCGCCGAGCAAGGCCATGCCGGCCTTCGTTCGCGCGTCGTTGATGCTGGCGCGGATTCCGCGCTCGACCTCGGTGCCTGCCGGCACCTGGGCAAGAATCTTCTCCCAGTGGGCGGCGGCCCCGGCAAAGTCCTCGCGCTGGAATGCCGCGGTGCCGGCGAGCGCCAGGGCCTTGGGATGATCGGGGGCGATCGCCAGGGCCTTCTGCGCCAGCGCCTCGGCATCGCCGACCACCGTACCCTTGATCCCCGCGACCACGTCGGCCCAGTCCGCGAACACGTCAGGCTCGTTCGGCGCGAGCGCGGCCAGCTTCTCGTAGGCTGCCGCGGCCTTGGGGTAGTCCTCCAGCACCAGGTAGGAACGCGCGAGCATCATCCAGCCCTCGACGTTGTCCGGCTCCTGCTCCAGGCGCGCGGCCAGGGTTCCGACCATGTCGGCGATCTCGGCCTGGCTGAAGCCCTTCTTGCCGGCGACCTTCTCCGGATCGAGCCCGTCCGGTGTGCCGAGCGCCATGTAGACCGCCACCGTGGCGACCGGCACGACGAGGGCGAGCCCGAGCGCCCAGCCCTTGGCCGGACGCGCCTCGAGGACCTCGGCTGCGGCCTGGCCCTCGTCCAGCGCACGGCGCTCGAGCTCCTCGCGGCTGCGGGAATAGGCTTCGGCGCTGATGCGGCCGGCGGCATGTTCGGCCTCGAGTTCGGCAAGCTGTTCGCGCAGCACCGTCAGGGCGACGGCGGCCTGCTGGGCTTCGACGCCGTGGCGGGCTCCCGCCCGCAGCAGGGGCCGCAACAGCAATAGCAGGGCACCGGCCACCAGCAGGCCGGCAAGAAGCATGAAGACAGTCACGAACGGGACTCCTGGGACGAAGACGGACGCTCGGCCGCGGCGGTATCGCCGCCGGCCAGCAGGCTGCGAGCGCGTTCACGCTCGGCAGCGGAAAGATGGGTGGCGGAAACGGCCTCGACCGAACGCCGGCGCAGGCGGAAGCCGAGCCAGCCGGCGCCGCCGATCAGCAGTGCAGCCGGGCCGCCCCACAGCAACAGGGTCGTGGCCTTGAGCGGCGGCTCGTAGAGCACGAAGTCACCGTAGCGCGCGACCAGGTAGTCGACGACGTCTTCCTTGCTGCGTCCGGCGGCGAGCTGCTCGCGCACCTGGTCACGCAGATCGACCGCGAGCGGCGCGTTCGATTCGGCGATCGACTGATTCTGGCATACGAGGCAGCGCAGCTTGTGCGAGAGCTCCTGCACTTCGGCTTCGAGCGCCTGGTTCGCAACCACGGCGGGCGCGCGATCCGGTGCGTCGGCTGCCTGCAGCGGCGGCAGCCAGGTCAGCGCAAGGAGCGCCGCGGCGCCGATGCCCGCGGCCAGGCCGCGGGACCTGAAGCGATCAGCCTGCACGCAGAACCTCCTCGATCCTGGGCAGGATCACGTCACGGAAGCCCTCGGGGGTGATCGGTCCGATGTGCTTGTAGCGGATCCTGCCCGCACTATCGATGAGGAAGGTCTCCGGCACGCCATAGACGCCGAAGTCGATGCCGACGCGGCCATCGACGTCGAGCACCGACAAGGCATAGGGGTCGCCATGATCGCCGAGCCAGCGGCGGGCCCGCTCGATGGCGAGCGCGTTCTCTTTCTCGGGCGCCATCTTGCGCGCGTCGATCGCGCCGTCGCCACGGACCTCCTTGTAGTTGAGGCCGACGATCGGCACCAGCTTCTGCTGCGCCATGCGCACCAGCACCGGATGCTCCTGGCGGCAGGCGACGCACCACGACGCCCACACGTTGAGCAGCCAGACCTGGCCGCGCATCTCCTCGAGGGCGAAAGTCGTCTCCGGCGCATCCAGCCGTGCCAGCCGGAAGGCCGGAGCCGGCTTGTCGATCAGCGGCGACGGCACCTCGCGCGGATTGAGCGTCAGGCCGAAGGCGAGGAAACCGGCGAGCGCGAAGAACAGTGCAAGTGGAACGAGAAATCTGGCTTTCATGAAGGAAGTCTCAGGCGACCTGTTGTGCCGCGGCGGACGGTGCCGCGCGTTCGGCGAGGCGACGGTAGCGGCGGTCGGACGCAGCGAAGATACCCCCCAGGGCCATCAGCGTGCAGCCAAGCCAGATCCAGCTGATGAAGGGCTTGTAGTAGAGGCTCACGAGCCAGCTGTCGTCCTCGACCTGTTCGCCGAGCGACACGTACACGTCGCGGAAGGGACCGATATCGAGCGCCGCCTCGGTCATCGGCATCCCTTGCGCACGGTAGAGGCGTTTTTCCGGCTGCAGGGTGGCGATCGCGATGCCGCCGCGGCTCACCTCGATGGTGGCGCGCGCGGCATCGTAGTTCGGCCCGGCGACATCGCGCACGCCGCGGAAGACGAAGTTGTAGCCGGCGAGGTCGGCATGCTGGCCGTTCTTCATCTTGACGTCGATGTTCTGGTTCAGGCTGCCCACCAGGGTGACGCCGATGATGAAGATGCCGATGCCGAAGTGGGCCAGCCACATTCCCCACCAGGCCGACGGAATGCCGCGCAGCCGGCCGGCCAGCGACACGCCGGCGCGTTCGCGCAGCCGGGTGCCGAGCAGTTGCAGGCTGGCGAGCACCACCCAGGCCGCCAGCGACAGGCCGAGCACGGTGCGCACGCTCACATGATCGATGGCGAAGGCGGTGCCGACCCCGATCACGAGGCTGGCGACGAAGGCCGGCGCCACGCGGCGCACCACCGGGCCGAGCGTGTCGTTTTTCCAGCGCAGGAAGGGCGCGAATGCCATCAGCACCACCACCGGCGTCATCAGCGGCACGAAGACCGCCTCGAAGTAGGGCGGGCCAACCGAGAGCTTGCCCAGGTCGAGGGCGTCGAGGAACAGCGGGTAGAGCGTCCCGAGCAATACCGAGGCGGAGGCCACCGCGAGCAGCACATTGTTGCCGAGCAACGCCGTTTCGCGCGACACGAAGCTGAAGCTGCCGCCGCCGGCGAGCTTGGGCGCACGCCAGGCGTAGAGCAGCAGGGATCCGCCGATCACGATCACGAGCAGGGCGAGGATGAAGAGCCCGCGCTGTGGATCGGTGGCGAAGGCATGCACGCTGGTGATGACGCCGGAACGCACGAGGAAGGTGCCAAGCAACGACAACGAGAAGGCGCCGATTGCAAGCAGCACCGTCCAGCTGCGGAAGGCGCCGCGCTTTTCGGTGACGGCGAGCGAATGGATCAGCGCGGTGCCCAGCAACCAGGGCATGAAGGAGGCGTTCTCCACCGGATCCCAGAACCACCAGCCGCCCCAGCCGAGCTCGTAGTAGGCCCAGCCCGAGCCGACCGCGATGCCGGCGGTGAGGAAGACCCACGCCACCGTCGTCCATGGCCGCGACCACCGCGCCCAGGCCGCGTCCATGCGCCCCGACAGCAGCGCGGCGATGGCGAAGGAGAAGGCCACCGAGAAGCCGACATAACCCATGTAGAGCAGGGGCGGGTGGATGATCATGCCCGGGTCCTGCAGCAGCGGGTTGAGGTCGCGCCCTTCGGCGGCGCCGGGCAGCAGGCGCTCGAAGGGGTTCGAGGTGACCAGCATGAAGGCGAGGAAGCCGACGCTGACCCAGCCGAGCACGCCGAGCACGCGGGCGAGGAAGGCCTCGGGCAGGTGGCGCGAGAACACCGTCACCGCCACCGTCCACAGAGCAAGCACCAGCGCCCACAGCAGCAGTGAGCCTTCATGGCTACCCCACACCCCGGTGATGCGGTAATACATCGGCGTCGCCGTGTTCGAGTGCATCGCCACGTACTGCACCGAGAAGTCGCTGGTGACGAAGGCCCAGGTGAGACAGGCGAACGCGAAGGCGACGAAGAAGAACTGTCCCTGCGCCGCCGGCCGACCGACCGCCATCAGCGCCAGGCGGTTGCGGCTGGCACCCACCATGGGCACGATCGCCTGCACCAGTGCCAGCATGAGCGCCAGCACCAGCGCGAAATGTCCGAGTTCGGGAATCATTGGCTCACCGTTGCTCCCGCCTTGTGAGCCTGCTCCAGCGCGTGGGCAGCCTCCGGCGGCATGTAGTTTTCATCGTGTTTGGCCAGCACCTCGGACGCCCGGAACAGTCCGTCGTCCTCGAGCGTGCCCTGCACCACTGCGCCCTTGCCCTCCTTGAAGAGGTCGGGCAGCGTCCCCCGGTAGGCGACCGGAATCACCTTCGCGGTATCGGTGATGGCGAAGCGCACGGTCAGGCCGTCCGCCTCGCGCTTGATCGAGCCGTCCTCCACCAGTCCGCCGATGCGGAAGGTCTTGCCCGTGGGCGCCTTGCCCTCCGCGACCTCGGTAGGCGTGTGAAAGAACACCAGGTTTTGCTGAAAGGCGCTGAGCACCAGGGCCACGGCCGCGAACAGCAGCGCCACACCGCCACCGACCAGCATCAGACGTTTGCTACGGGGTTTCATTGTTCAGACTCCATGGCCGGCTCAAAGCGCCGACCCTTTTCCTTGCCGACCGCCCGGCGCCAGCGCAACAGGTGACGTACGGTGTCCTTCCGACGCTTCAGCACCATTACAAGTTCCAGTGCGATCAGCGCAAACGTGAGGCCGTAACTGCCCCACACGTAGGCGGCGGCGCCGCCCATTTCCCAAAACCGGGACCAGCTTTCCCACTGCATCAGGCACGCCCTCCCTGCCGCTGCGCCTCGCGCTCGAGCACGGCACCGACCCATTCGGTGTGGCGCTCGCGCTCGAGGATCATCGGCCGCACCCGCCACAGCGCGACCGCCAGCGTATACGCCCACGAGGCAAACGCCATCACCAGCATGCCGACGAGCATCGTCGTCGCCATCGACGGCGCCTTCGTCAGGCTGACCGAAGCGCCCTGGTGAAGCGTGTTCCACCACGTCACCGAGAAATAGATCACCGGCACATTGACCGCGCCGACGAGGGCGATGATCGCGCCGGCGCGGTCGGCGCGGCGCGGATCCTCGATGGCACGGGTGAGGGCGATGAAGCCAAGGTAGAGGAACAGCAGCAGCGCCTGCGAGGTCAGGCGGGCATCCCACACCCAGTATGCGCCCCAGGTCGGCTTGCCCCACAGCGCGCCGGTCCACAAGGCGACGACACAGAACATCGCCCCGGTCGGCGCCAGTGCCTGGCTCATGACGAAGGACAGCCGCGTGTTCATGACCAGCCCGATCGCCGCCCAGAACGCCATCACCAGGTAGATGAACATCGACATCCAGGCCGCCGGGACGTGGATGAAAATCACGCGATAAACCTCGCCCTGGGTGGCATCGGTGGGCGCGACGAAGAAGCCGATCCACAGGCCTGCGAGCGCCAGCAGCGCGGCGGCGGCCGCGAACCACGGCGCCAGTCGCCCGGCGAGCGGGTAGAAATTCTGCGGTGCAGCGAAGCGAAACAGGCTGGGGCCGCGGTCGGTCGTTCTCATGCGGACTCGCCCCGCGTGCCGGAAATCTGTGCAGACAGTCTGCGTGTACGTTTCATCATCGTCATCAATCGGTCGAAATGCGCAGGGCTGCGGCACAGCCCCAGGGCGCCAGCGCCAGCGCGCCCGCGAGTCCGCCGCCAAGCAACAGCAGATGGGCCGCCGCGCCGGTACCGGACAGTTCCGCCTCCACCGCCCCTGCGCCGAAGATCAGCACCGGGACGAACAGCGGCAACACCAGCAGCGCAAGAAGCATTCCACCGCCACGCAAGCCGAGGGTCAGCGCCGCACCCACCGCCCCGAGCAGCGCCAGCACCGGAGTTCCCAGTGCCAAACTTATAACCAGCACCGGCAGACCTCCTTGTTCCAGGTCAAGCAGCAGCGCCAGCACCGGCGCGACCGCCACCACCGGCAGGCCGGTGCTCAGCCAGAACGCCAGCACCTTCGCCGTGACCCACAGAACGGCCGGTTCACTGGACAAGAGAAGCTGCTCGAGCGTTCCGTCGCTATAGTCCTGGGCGAACAGCCGGTGCAGCGACAGCAGGCAGGCGAGCAGCGCCGCCACCCACAGCACGCCGGGCGCGATCGCCCGCAACTGGTTGGGTTCGGCGCCGACCCCGAACGGGAACAGGCAGACGACGATGACGAAGAAGGCGAGCGTCACCAGCACGTCGGCGCGGCCGCGCCAGGCAAGCAGGAGGTCGCGCCGCAGCACGGCGACAAAGGTGCTCAGCATGCGTAATCGCCGACGTCGAGCACCTGCGGCGGGATGACGAAGGGTGCGTCCTGGTGGGTGGTGAGCATCACCATGCCGCCGGCGGCGCAATGATCCGACAGCGTGGTGGCGAGGTCGGCCACGGCGGCGACGTCGAGCGCGGTGAAGGGCTCGTCGAGTACCCACAGGGGGCGTCGGCCCGACAGGAACAGCCGTGCCAGCCCTACCCGCCGGCGCTGACCCTGTGACAGCACGCGCGCGGGCAGGTCGAGCTGGTTGGCGAGGCCGATGCGCACCAGCGCCTGCATGCACACCTCCTCATCGGCATCGTCGCCGGCGGCCGAACAGGCGAAGCGCAGATTCTCGAGCGGGGTCAGCAAGTCATTCAGTGCCGGGGCGTGGCCGAGGTAGAGCAGGTCACGATGGAAGGCCTCGCGGTCGCGGCCGACGGCCACGCCGCGCCAGCGCACCTCGCCGGCCTCCTGCAGGGCCAGACCCGTCACCAGGCGCAGCAGGCTGGTCTTGCCGACGCCGTTGGGCCCGGCCACGCGCAGCAGTGACCCCGCCTCCAGGCGCAGGGCGAGGCCGCGAAACAGCAGGCGGTCGCCCTTCAGGCAGGCGAGATCTTGGACTTCGAGCATGGGGACGGATTGAACCACACGGCGGGGGGCCGCGCCATCCCGGCCACGGCCAAAGTGGCGGGCCGGGCCGGGCGGGGGCATGGAGCGAGCGCGCTTCGGGGGCAGCGCCGCGTCGCACGGACAACGAGCCGCCCGGGCGCGGGTCGTGCCGACCGGAGCGCAAGCGCCCCACGGCGCCTTCAGTTTATCGAACGGAACGCTCCCCGCACCGCGCCCGGCACGGGGCCGATGGGGCGACGACGAGCGCGCGAACGTGCTGCCGCCGTCGCCGTTGCACCAGCGAGCCCTGGTCGGACCTACTCGGTCTTGCCCGCGGGCGGATGGAATACCTCGGGCGCGACACCACCCCGGTCGGCGCCGATATCCTGCGCCACCGGCGGCAGCGAGTGCGCGATGCCCTTGTGGCAGTCGATGCAGGTCTTGCCTTCGGCCAGACCTGCCTGGTGCATCTGGTTCGAGCGCCGGCCCTGCACCGAGTAGTCGAAATACTCGTAGTTGTGGCAGTTGCGGCACTCCTGCGAGTTGTTCGCCTTCATCCGCCCCCATTCGTTCTGCGCCAGACGGGTGCGCTCATGGGCGAACTTTTCCGGGGTGTCGATGGTGCCCATGATCTTGCCGTACACTTCGCGCGAGGCCTTGATCTTGCGGATCATCTTCGGCCCCCTCTCCTTGGGCACGTGGCTGTCCGGGCAGGTGGCCCGCACGCCGGTGCGATTCTGGTAGTGGATGGTGTTGCGGTACTCCTTGAAGACGTTCTCCTCCATCTCGTGGCAGGAGATGCAGAACCTCTCGGTGTTGGTCATCTCCAGGGCCCAGTTGAAGCCGCCCCAGAACACCACGCCGGCGGCGAACAGCAGCACGATCGCGCCCCAGCCGGCGTGGCGAATGCGGTACAACAGGCCCCGCTTGTTGTCGTCGGTCATATCGATCCTCGTTCGGTTGGTCCTAGCGCAGGCCTTCGGCACGCTGGAACGTGTTGCCGACCAGCGGCTTGGCGTCTGTCTGCGGCACATGACACTGCATGCAGAAATAGCGCCGCGGCGAGATGTTCGACATCTCGCCGCCATCGCGGTCCTTGAAGTGCGTCAGGCTGACCTTGGTCGCATTGTTTTCCTGATAGCGGCTCCAGGCATGGCAGTCCATGCACTTGTTGAAGTTCATCGTGACCTGATAGCCCTCGACCTTGTGCGGGATCAGCGGCGGCTGCTGCACGTAGTCGCGCTGTATCGGCGCCTGGTCGGGAATCGGTTTGAACGCGCCTGCGGGCAGCTCGGGCGCCGAAACGTCGGCGCCGCGCAGACTGCTCACGCCCTGGGCGATCGCCGCCGGCGGGAGGGCCGCAGCCAGCCCAAGCGCAGCTGCGAGCGCGATCACGAGATTGCGGGTTTGTTTTTTCATGACTCGCTCCTGTTGAATCGGGTCGTAATACGAAAAACGTCCTTGCCGCACACATCCACACAGCGCCCGCAGGTGGTGCAATCGGCATCGAGGACCAGGGGATGGTCCTGCCCCACGCCCTTGAGCGCGGGACGAATGACCTGGGGTTCGGGACACACGGCGAAGCAGTCCATGCAGTCGTCACAGGCCGAGCGGCGAGGCGCCGACACGCGCACCAGGGCGGTGCGCCCGAGCAGGGCGTAGAACGCGCCCTGGGGGCACAGGTGGCCGCACCAGCCGCGCGGCGCGATGAGCAGATCATAGAAGAAGATGCCGCCGACGATGCCCCACGCCAGGCCGAAACCGAAGATCAGCCCGCGGTGGAACATCGACACCGGATTCACCCACTCCCACGCCAGCGAGCCGGTCGTCGCCGCGGCGACGAGGACGAAGCCGAGCAGCCAGTAGCGGGTCGCGCCCGGCGGGGCTTTGCCGCCCTTGAGGCCGAGCCGGCGTCGCAGCCAGGCGGCGGCGTCGGTGACGAGGTTGACCGGGCATACCCAGGAACAGAACAGGCGCCCACCGAGCAGCAGGTAGAACGCGAGCACGATGCCGCCGCCCAGCAGTGCCTCACGGTAGGGCCAGTGGCCCGCGGCGAGCTGCTGTGCGATCAGGAAGGGGTCGGTGAGCGGCAGCACGCCCAGCGTGAGGCTGGACGACAGGTTGCCCTTGACGATCCACCACCCCAGCCAGGGCCCGGCGAGGAACAGCGTGAGAATGCCGAGCTGGGACGCACGCCGCAGCAGCAGCCACTTGTGGGCGCGCAGCCAGCCCTTGGCGAGCACCGCCTCCTGGCCCGGGCGCGCCACGGCACCACGCCGGCCCGCAGTGCGGATGCCGCGCGGCGGCACGCCGCCTGTGGTCGCCGGCGCACTCATGGACGCCACCCCGAGTCGAGCCCGGTGCCGGATGGCCCGCGCGCCGGGGCCGGCTCCACCGCGCCCGCCGGGCCTTCGCCCGGGCCGACGCGGGTATCGCCATACGCCTTGTCCTCCAGCCCGCGCGCCGGCAACTCGACCTGCTCGCCGATCAGCGAGCCACCCGCGGCCTCCTTCTCTTCCCAGCCGCGCCGGTAGTGCTCCGCGCGCGAACCCTGCGCGAGTCGGATGGGCAACACCTTGATCGCGGACTCACCGGGAAGCACGCAGGACTTCTCGCACTTGCCGCAGCCGGTGCAGTGCTCCGAGTGCACCGTCGGCAGCAGCATCGCATGGCGGTCCGAGCGCGGGTTGTGAATGCGCTCGAGCGTGATCGCCTCATCGATGACCGGGCAGACGCGGTAGCAGACGTCACAGCGCAGACCGAGAAAATTGAGGCAATTCTCCTGGTCGATCAGCACGGCCAGCCCCATCTTCGCCTCGCCGATGTCGGTCAGGCCGCGATCGAGCGCGCCGGTCGGACAGGCGGCGACGCAGGGGATGTCTTCGCACATCTCGCACGGGACCTTGCGCGCCTCGAAATACGGCGTGCCGGTGGCGACACTGTCGCCGAGCCGGGCCAGATCCAGCGTGTCGTAGGGACAGTCACGCACGCATAGGCCGCAGCGCACGCAGGCAGCGAGGAAGTCGGCCTCTGCCAGGGCACCCGGCGGACGGATGGCCGTCGCCGGCAAGGCCGACGCCTGCCTCGAGTAGAGCCCCGCACCGAGCGCGAGCAGGCCGGCCCCGCCCGCTACGCCAGCCGCATCCTTGAAGAAGCGGCGACGCGAGGTCGGAGCCACCGAGGCGGCGCCCTTGCGCGATGTGCTGTTGTCTGTCTCGCTCATGACGGTCGTGTGCCGCCCGGCGCGCTCCCGGTCACCGCTTGCGGTGACCGGGCCGGACACCGGGTCGTCACGCCTATCTGATTCAGGCCTTTTCCACCTTCACCGCGCACTTCTTGAAGTCGGTCTCTTTCGAGATCGGGCAGGTGGTGTCGAGCGTGAGCTTGTTGACCAGCCGGCCTTCGTCGAAGAAGGGCACGAAGATCAGGCCTACCGGTGGCTTGTTGCGGCCGCGGGTTTCCAGGCGCGCGACGATCTCGCCGCGGCGCGACGTCACCTTGACCGCCATGCCGCGCTGCAGGCCGCGCTTGGTGGCGTCGTCCGGATGCATGAAGACCTGTGCCTCGGGCACCGAGCGGTGCAGCTCGGGCACGCGGCGGGTCATCGTGCCGGTGTGCCAGTGCTCGAGCACACGGCCGGTACACAACCACATGTCGTAGTCGGCATCCGGCATTTCCGGCGGATCCTGGTAAGGGAGCGCGAAGACGATGGCCTTGTTGTCCTTGTGGCCGTAGAACTTCACGTCCTCTCCGGCCTTGACGTACGGATCGTAACCCTCGCGGAAGCGCCACAGCGTCTCCTTGCCATCGACCACCGGCCAGCGCAGGCCGCGCGCCTTGTGGTAGACGTCGAAGTCGGCCAGATCGTGGCCGTGACCACGGCCGAACTTGGCGTACTCCTCGAACAAGCCCTTTTGCACGTAATAGCCGTACTGCTTCGACTCGTCGTTCATGTAGCCCTGCCAGGCATGGGCGTTCGCGGTCTCGATGTCGGCGAGCGGGAACTTGTTCACCTGGCCGTTGGCGTAGAGCACGTCGTACAGGGTCTTGCCCTTGTACTCCGGCTTCTTGGCGACCAGTTCCGCCGGCCACACTTCCTCGACCTTGAAGCGCTTGGCGAACTCGAGGAACTGCCACAGGTCGCTCTTGGCCTCACCGGGCGCGGCGACCTGCTGGCGCCAGAACTGGGTGCGGCGCTCGGCGTTGCCGAAGGCGCCTTCCTTCTCGGTCCACATCGCCGCCGGCAGGATCAGGTCGGCCGACAGCGCCGACACCGTCGGGTAGCAGTCCGACACGACGACGAAGGTCTCGGGATTGCGCCAGCCCGGATAGATCTCGTCATTGACGTTCGGGCCCGCCTGCATGTTGTTGGTGGTCGAGGTCCAGTAGCACTTGACCTTGCCGTCCTTCAGCGCGCGGCTCTGGGCGACGGCGTGCAGGCCGACGTTGGCCGGGATGGTGCCTTCCGGCAGCTTCCAGATCTCCTCGCTGATGGCGCGGTGCATCGGGTTGGTGACGACCATGTCCGCCGGCAGGCGATGGGCGAAGGTGCCGACCTCTCGCGCGGTGCCACAGGCCGAAGGCTGGCCGGTGAGCGAGAACGGGCTGTTGCCGGGCTCGGAGATCTTGCCCACCAGCAGGTGGACGTTGTAGATCATGTTGTTGGCCCATGTCCCCCGGGTGTGCTGGTTGAATCCCATGGTCCAGAACGAGATGACCTTGCGATTGGGGTCGGCATAGACCTCGGCCAGGCGCTTGAGACTGTCTTCGGGTACGCCCGACAGCTTGGAGACCTTCTCGACCGTGTATTCGGACACGAACTTGGCGAAGTCATCGAAGCTGATGTCCTTGGCCGCGCCGGTATTGCCCTTGGGCTTGCCGTCGGCGCCCGGATAGCCGTTGTTGGTGGCCTTCGCCTCCAGTACATGGTTCGGGCGCAGACCAAAACCGATGTCCGTCTCGCCCATCTTGAAATTGACGTTGCGAGCGACGAACTCGGTGTTCACCTTCTTGTTCTGGATGATGTAGTTGCAGATGTAGTTCAGGATCGCCAGATCGGTGTTGGGCACGAAGATCATCGGGTTGTCGGCGAGCTCGTAGGAACGATGCTCGAAGGTCGACAGCACGTGGACCTCGGTGCCTTCCTTCGACAGCCGGCGGTCGGTGAT
>JBFGZP010000021.1:0-20005 GCA_041586695.1 Thauera sp. | reverse complement strand
GCTACTCCGCAGGCTGCTACTCCGCAGGCTGCTACTCCGCAGGCTGCTACTCCGCAGGCTGCTACTCCGCAGGCTGCTACTCCGCAGGCTGCACCGGCGTCGCCGGCCGCGCCCGCGTCGCCCGCCCCGGCGGCAAACGATCCGGCCGGCGGTGCGCCCGCCGCGCCGCACTGAAGGGGGTAGCGATGCGTGCTGTGATCTGGCTTATCGCTATTTTCGCCCTGGCCGTCGGTCTTGCGATGGTGGCCGGCGTCAATGATGGATACGTTCTGTTCGTCCTGCCACCGTGGCGGGCCCAGCTGACGCTGAACTTCGTCATCGTGCTGCTGCTGCTCGGTTTCCTTTCCGTCTACCTGCTGTTGCGCCTGATCGGCCGGACGCTGGACCTGCCAGGGCGCGTCTCGCAGTGGCGTGACCGGCGACGACGCGAGAAGGCCGGTCGGGCCCTGCGCGAGGCCCTGGCGGCGATGTTCGAAGGGCGCTTCTCGCAGGCGCTCAAGTCGGCCTCCAACGCCTTTTCTTCCGGCGAGAGTCCGGCGATGGCAGCGCTCGTTGCCGCACGGGCCGCCCACGCCTTGCAGGACGATGCCCGCTACCGGATGTGGCTCGGGCATGCGGCCGACCAGGGCGAGGAGGCCCGCGTGGCCCGCCTGATGACGGAGGCCGAGCTTGCGGTCGAGGGCCGGCGCTTCGAAGAAGCGGCGGAGCGGCTCGCGGCCCTGCGCGCCTCCGGGCACAAGCACATCGCGGTGCTGCGGCTCGAGTCGAAGGTGGCAGCGGCGCTCGGTCGCTGGGAAGAGGTGGTCCGCATCGCCCGGCAGTTACGCAAGCACAAGGCCCTCACGGAAGAGCAGGCCGCGCCGCTGTTGCGCCGCGGTCATGTCGAACGCTTCAGGCAACTCACGGCCGATGGCGCGGCGATGGCGGCGTACTGGAACGAAATCCCCGCTGCCGAACTGAAGGATCGCCGCCTGATCGAGCGAGTCGTCCCGCTGCTGGCAGCGGCCGGTCAGGGCGCACTCGCCCGTCGTCATATCGAGCGCCTTCTCGACGAGGAGTGGGACAGCGCCCTGGCGCGTCAGTATGCCCACTGCGGCGACGGCGACGGCGACGCGCGCGCCTGCCTGCAGAAGGCCGAGGGCTGGCTGCAGCGCCAGCCGCGCGACGCCGGCCTGCTGTTTGCGCTCGGCCGCCTGTGCATCGGCGCTCAGCTTTGGGGCAAGGCGCAAAGCTATCTCGAGGCTTCGCTCAACCAGTCGCCAGCGGTGGAGACCCACCTGGCGCTCGCGCACCTGCTCGAGCAACTCGGTAACCCGGGCGAAGCCCAGAAGCACTACCGCAGCGCCGCGGAAAGGGTCGCCGGAAGCGCCACCGCATGACGGATCTGCCGGCTGGCGGGCAAGACGCCCTTCGCCCGGCGCGGTTAGGCCCCCGCGCTCCCGGCTCCGGCGAGCGTGTTCAGGTCCAGTCCTGCGGCTTGAGATAGACCTCGTAGAGCTGCGCCTCGGCCGATCCCGGCTCCGGCTGCCAGTCATAGCGCCACTTCACGACCGGCGGCATCGACATCAGGATGGATTCGGTTCGACCGCCCGACTGCAGGCCGAACAGCGTGCCGCGGTCGAACACCAGGTTGAATTCGACGTAACGACCCCGGCGATAGGCCTGGAAGTCGCGTTCGCGCTCGCCCCAGGGCAGGTCGCGGCGGCGCTCTATGATCGGCAGGTAAGCATCGACGAAGGCATCGCCGACCGAGCGCGTGAGGCCGAAGGCGGTGTCGAAATCGACCGCGCCGTCGGCGCCGAGATCGTCGAAGAAGAGGCCGCCCACGCCGCGAGGTTCATTGCGGTGCTTGAGGAAGAAGTAACGGTCGCACCAGTCCTTGAGGCGACGGTATTCGGGCTCGCCGCCAAACGGCAGCACCGCCGCGCGGCAGGCGCCGTGGAAGGCACGGACGTCTTCCTCGAAGGCGTAATACGGGGTGAGGTCCATGCCGCCGCCGAACCACCATACGGGCGGTTTGCCCTCGGCCATGGCGATGAAGCAGCGCACGTTCAGGTGCACCGTTGGGCAGTATGGATTGCGCGGGTGCAGCACCAGCGACACGCCCATGGCCTCGAACCGGCGCCCGGCCAGCTCCGGACGGTGAGCGGTGGCGGAAGCGGGCATGCCTTCGCCCATGACGTGCGAGAAATTAACCCCGCCGCGCTCGAAGAAGTCGCCCTCCTCGATGACGCGGGTGAGGCCGCCTCCGCCGCCCGGTCTTTCCCAGCCGTCAGCCCGAAACGTCTGGCCGTCGAAGGACTCGAGGCGCGCGACGATTCGGTTCTGCAGCTCGGTGAAGTAGGGTTTGACGACGGCAGGGGTCATCGTGGATCAGCTCTTGTCGTCGATCGCGGCGCCGGCGGCACCGGCCTTTGCCGCCGCGATCGCGGCGTTGCATGCGGCTTCATCGGCGAACATCGGGCTGGTGCCGATGATCTGGCCGTTGGTGGCCTTGAGGTTGAAGTAGGGGCGACCGTCTGAGGCGGACTTCAGATCGAAGCGCTTGTCGTCGGCCGCGTTCTTGCGCACCGATTCGACGCCGTTGGTGCAGCTCGCCTTGGCGTTGTAGCCTTCGCTGCGGAGCAAGGTCTTGCCATCGGCATTGAGCAGCTTGAAGTGGAACTCACCCTTTTCGGTCTTGGTGATCTCGAACTTGACGGACATTGGTGCCTCCATGCGTTGTCGGTGGATATTGCCGCGGCATTTGCCGCGCCGACAGCATAGTCGGGCAGGAGGTGCTTGTCAGCCGCCGTCGCCCCCGTATTGCCCTTTCTAGGTCTTGCGGCCGAGTGCCCGGTAACCGATGTCGCGGCGATACTGGCGACCTTCGAAGCGGATGGCGTCGGCGACTTCGTAGGCCCGCTTCTGCGCCGTCTTGACGTTGTCGCCGAGGGCGGTGACGCAGAGCACGCGCCCGCCGGCGGTGACGACCTGGCCGTCGCGCTCCGCGGTGCCGGCATGGAAGACATGGGCGTCCTCCATCTCGCTGCCCGGCAGGCCGGTGATGACATCGCCCTTGACGGGATCTTCGGGGTAGCCCGCGGCCGCGAGCACCACGCCGAGGGCGAAGCGCCTGTCCCATTCGGCTTCGACCTTGTCGAGCCGTCCGCCGATGGCGGCCTCGACGAGATCGGCGAGGTCGGTCTTCAGGCGCATCATGATCGGCTGGGTTTCGGGGTCGCCCATGCGGCAGTTGAATTCAACCACGCGCGGCTTGCCCTCGCCGTCGATCATCAGGCCGGCGTAGAGAAAGCCGGTGTAGGGCAGGCCCTCGGCGGCCATGCCGGCGAGGGTGGGGTGAATCACCTCGCGCATCACGCGCGCATGCACCTCGGGCGACACCACCGGCGCCGGCGAATACGCGCCCATGCCGCCGGTATTGGGCCCCGCGTCGCCGTCCAGCAGGCGCTTGTGGTCCTGGCTGGTGGCCAGGGCGAGCGCGTTCTTGCCGTCTGCCATGACGATGAAGCTCGCCTCCTCGCCCTCCATGAACTCCTCGACGACGATGCGTGCGCCGGCATCGCCCATGCGATTGTCGAGCAGCATCATGTCGATCGCGGCGTGCGCCTCGGCGGCGGTCATCGCCACGACGACGCCCTTGCCTGCGGCCAGTCCGTCGGCCTTGATGACGATCGGGGCGCCCTCGCGGTCGATGTAGGCATGCGCGGCGGCGGCGGCGGCGAAGGTCTCGTACCTCGCGGTCGGGATACCATGGCGGATGAGGAAGCGCTTGGCGAAGTCCTTCGAGCTTTCGAGCTGGGCGGCGTCCTTGGTCGGGCCGAAGATCGGCAGGCCGGCGGCGCGAAACGCATCGACGACGCCGGCGGCCAGGGGGGCTTCCGGGCCGACGACGGTAAACGCGACCTTCTCGCGGCGGGCGAACTCGACCAGAACGGGCACGGCGGTGATCGGCACGTTCCGCAGCAGCTTCTCGCGCGCGGTGCCGGGGTTGCCCGGCGCCACCAGTACGCGGGTGACCTTGGGCGACTGGGCGAGCTTCCAGGCGATCGCGTGTTCGCGTCCGCCCGAGCCGATGACGAGGACTTTCATGTGGCGCTCCGGATCCCAGGCGGATCAGTGACGGAAGTGGCGGAAGCCGGTGAATACCATGGCGATGTTCTGTTCGTCGGCCGCCGCGATCACTTCGGCGTCGCGCATCGAGCCGCCGGGCTGGATCACCGCGGTCGCACCGGCCTGGGCGAGCACGTCGAGGCCGTCGCGGAAGGGGAAGAAGGCGTCCGAGGCGACCACGCAGCCGGCGATCTGCAGGCCGGCGTTGTCGGCCTTGATCCTGGCGATGCGGGCGGAGTCGACGCGGCTCATCTGGCCGGCGCCGACGCCGACCGTCATGCCGTCCCTGCAATACACGATGGCGTTCGATTTGACGTACTTGGCCACGCGCCAGGCGAACAGCATGTCGCCCAGCTCCACCTCGGTCGGGGCGCGTTTGGTCACGACCTTGAGCTCGGCGATCTGGATGCGGGCTTCGTCGGCGCTCTGCACCAGCAGGCCACCGCCGACGCGCTTGTAGTCGAAGGCGGCGGCCGGCTGGCCGAGTGGGCAGGTGAGCACGCGCACGTTCTGCTTGGCGCGCAGCAGTTCCAGCGCTTCGGCGGTGTAGGAGGGGGCTATCAGGACTTCGAGGAACTGCGCGGACACGGCCTCGGCCGCGGCGCGGTCGACCTCGCCGCCAAACGCGATGATGCCGCCGAAGGCCGAGGTCGGATCGGTCGAGAACGCCTTCTTGTAGGCCTCGAGCGGCGCGGCGCCGAGCGCCACTCCGCAAGGGTTGGCGTGCTTGACGATGACGCAGGCGACCTGGTCTGCGCTGCCGTCGAAGGCCTTGACACACTCCCACGCCGCGTCGGCGTCGGCGATGTTGTTGTACGACAGTTCCTTGCCCTGCAGCTGGCTGTAGCCGGCGATACCGCCCTCGGGCGCGCCGGGCTGGCGGTAGAAGGCCGCGCTCTGGTGCGGATTCTCGCCGTAACGCAGGTCCTGGACCTTGTCGAAGGCCAGCTGCAGGCGTTCGGGGTAGGTCTGCTTCGACGCGTCGCCGGCCTCGTTGAACACCAGGGCGGTGAGGTAGTTGGAGATGGCCGAGTCGTAGCGCGCGGTGTGGGTGAAGGCCTTCACCGCCAGGGCGAAGCGGGTCTTGTAGCCGAGCTTGCCGGCGTTCGACTTCAGTTCGGAGATGATGCCTTCGTAGTCTTCCGGGTCGGTGACGACGCCGACGCCGCCCTCGTCATTGCCGTGGTTCTTGGCCGCGGCGCGCACCATCGCGGGGCCGCCGATATCGATGTTCTCGATGGCGTCCTCCAGCGAACAGTCGGGCCGCGCCACGGTCTGCTGGAAGGGGTAGAGGTTCACCACCACGAGGTCGATGCGGCCGATCTCGTGCGCCGCGATCGTGTCCATGTGCTCGGGCAGGTCGCGGCGCGCAAGGATGCCGCCATGGACCTTGGGATGCAGGGTCTTGACGCGGCCGTCGAGCATCTCCGGAAAACCGGTATGTTCGGACACGTCCTTCACCTCCAGGCCCGCTTCGCGCAGCAGGCTGGCGGTGCCGCCGGTTGACAGCAGCTTGATGCCGAGGCTGGAGAGCGCGCGCGCGAATTCGAGCACGCCGCGTTTGTCGGAGACGCTGATCAGGGCTTGGGTGACGTTCATCGTGGGGTCGAAGGCAGAAAGATGGAAGGGCGGAGAATCGGCGAGCGCGGCGTGCTGCCTCATCGACCGGCGCTCAGCAGCGCATGGTCGAGGACGAATCGCAGGCGCTCAAAGCAGATCGTAGTCGGTCAGCTTGCGGCGCAGCGTATTGCGGTTGATGCCGAGCATCTCGGCGGCCATGGTCTGGTTGCCCTTGGCCTGCTGCAGCACGAACTCGAGCATCGGGCGCTCGACGTTACGGATCACCATGTCGTAGATGGCGGCCGGCTTCTCGCCGTCCAGGTCGCGGAAATACTGGTCGAGGGTGCGGAATACGGAATCCGCGATCTCGTTGCTGCGACTCATGCTGCGAGCTCCTGAGGCAAGTCGTCTTCGTAGCGCAGGCGGCTGTCCGCTTCGGCAAGTTCGCCGAAGAATTCATCGACGGAGGCGAGTTGCGCCGGAATGTCTGGGATCTGGTTCATCGTGTGGCGGAAAGCAGCCGAGCCCACCAGGCCCTTGGTGTACCAGGAGATATGCTTGCGCGCGATCCGCACGCCGCGCTCGTCGCCGTAAAAGCCGTAGAGGTCGGCGAGGTGCTCGCGGCAGACCCGGTGGATCTCGGTCACCAGCGGCGGGGGCAGTTCCTCTCCGGTGGCGAGGAAGTGTTCGATCTCGCGGAAGATCCATGGCCGGCCCTGCGCGGCGCGCCCGATCATGATGCCGTCCACGCCGGTGTAATCGAGCACGTACTTCGCCTTCTGCGGCGTGGTGATGTCGCCGTTGGCGATCACCGGGATCTTGACCCGCGACTTGACGTGGGCAATCGTGTCGTACTCCGCCTCGCCCATGTATTGGTCGGCGCGGGTGCGGCCGTGGATGGCGATGGCACGGATGCCGGAGTCTTCGGCGATGCGGGCGATCCGGGGCGCGTTGCGGTTGGCGCGATTCCAGCCGGTGCGGAATTTCAGCGTCACCGGGGTATGCGGCACGGCCTCGACCACGGCCTCGAGGATGCGGGCGACCAGGGGCTCGTCCTGCATCAGCGCCGAGCCCGCCATGACGTTGCACACCTTCTTGGCCGGACAGCCCATGTTGATGTCGATGATCTGCGCCCCGCGATCGGCATTGTGGCGCGCGGCCTCTGCCATCATCGCCGGGTCCGCGCCCGCGATCTGCACCGAAACCGGCTCGACCTCGCCATCGTGGTTGGCGCGCCGCTGCGTTTTCTCGCTGCCATAGAGGAGCGAATTCGAGGTGACCATCTCGGACACCGCCAGGCCGGCGCCCATCTTCTTGCACAGCTGGCGGAACGGCCGATCGGTCACTCCGGCCATGGGGGCGACGATGAGATTGTTGCGCAGCGTGAATCCGGCGAACTGCATGGCGTGAGGCGGGCGGGAAAAACGCGCAGTTTACCCCATGCGGGCAGGGGGCGGGGCGGCTGTGACGCTAATGCACGCTAGGGCCAGGCGCGGGCGCCGAACATCATGCGCCTGGCGACAAAGCCGCGCAGCGGCGGCACGAGGTCGAGCGCGAACAGTGCGGCGCCGCGGGCGTGGCGAAGCGGGGCGAAATCGTTGCTGAAGAGGCGCACGAGGGTGTCGGTGAAGCGGATCGTGCCGAAGCGGTCGAGGCCGCGTGCGCGCGCATGGGCGGCTAGGCTAGCGGCGTCGCCGGGGTCGCCGCCGCGGTCGAGCAGGGTCTCGGCCAGCGCACAGACGTCGCGCAGCGCCAGGTTGAAGCCCTGGCCGGCGACCGGATGCAGGGTCTGCGCCGCGTTGCCGAGCCAGACCGTGCGTTCGCCGACCGCGCGCTTGCGATAGCGCAGTACGAGCGGATAGCGCAGGCGGCCGCTGATGCCCTGCAGATGCGCGCGGTTGCCGATGTGGGCCTGCAGGCGGGCCAGATAGGCAGCGTCGTCGAGGGCGAGTAGTTCCTCGGCCAGCGCCGCGCTGGCGACATGGACCACCGCAAAGCCGCTGTCGCACGGCAGCAGGGCTACCGGTCCTTCCGGGGTGAAGCGTTCGAATGCGCGGTGGCGATGGCCGCCGGCGACCGCGACATGGGCAATCAGGGCGTGCTGGCCGTAGTCGTGCTCGACCACGTCGGCGTCGTCGGCGCCCATGGCGCCTTCGGCGCAGGCCGCCAGCCGCGCCGACAAGGTGGCCGCGGGTGCGCCGGTGCCCGTCAGGCTGGCGATGACATCCTCCGCGCCGGGGGCGAGCCTGGCGACCTCGGTTTCGTCGAGCACGCGGATACCGGCCGCGTCCACCGCATCGCGCAGCGCGGTGGCGAGCGCGCCCGCCGCGACGACGTAGCCGAGCGCGGGAATGCCGTGCTCCTCGGCCTGCAGCAGGGTGCGGCCGAAGCCGCCCTGCTGCGAGACATGGATGGTCTCGATCGGCGTGACCGGGAGCGCGCGCCAAACGCCGAGGCGCTCGAGCGTGAGGCGGCTGCCGTGGGCGAGCGCGAGCACGCGCGGATCGGCCACGACCGCGGCACGGCTGCGCGCATCGGCGAGCACGATGTCGAGGCCGGCGTCCTTCAGCGCCAGCGCCAGGGCGAGGCCGACCGGGCCGGCCCCGACGACCAGCAGATCGTGCGCCGGTATGCGCTCAGGCACTGCGCCCGTCCCGCATCAGGGCTTCGATCTCGGTCACCGCCTTGGGCGCGTCCTCGGAGATGAATTCGCAACCCTCGGCCGTGACCACGGCGTCGTCCTCGATGCGCACGCCGATGTTCCAGAACGCCTCGGGAACGTCGCCGGCCGGGCGGATGTAGCAGCCCGGCTCCACGGTGAGGACCATACCCTCGGCCAGGGCGCGCCAGTCGCCGCCGAGCTTGTACTCGCCCGCGTCGTGCACGTCCATGCCCAGCCAGTGTCCTGTGCGGTGCATGTAGAAGCGGCGGTAGTCGCCCGTTTCCAGCACTGCGTCGAGGCTGCCCTCGAGCAGGCCGAGGTCGAGCATGCCCTGCGCGAGCACGTTCACCGCGGCGTCGTGCGGCTCGTTCCAGTGTGCGCCCGGGCGAATCGTCGCCCGCGCGGCATTCTGGGCCGCGAGCACGAGCTCGTACACGTCGCGCTGCGGACCGCTGAAGCGGCCGCTGATAGGGAAGCTGCGGGTGATGTCCGAGGCGTAGCCGTCGAGCTCGCAGCCGGCGTCGATCAGCAGCAGGTCGCCGTCCTTCATGCGGCAGTCGTTATCGACGTAGTGCAGCACGCAGGCGTTGGCGCCACTGGCGACGATCGAGGTGTAGGCCGGGTACTGGCTGCCGGCGGCGCGGAAAGCGTGCAGCAGCTCGGCCTCGACCTCGTACTCGAAGCGCCCGGCGCGGGTGGCGCGCATCGCCCGGCAGTGGGCCGCGGCCGAGATCTTTGCCGCCCGGCGCATGATTTCGAGCTCGCTCGCATCCTTGATCAGGCGCATCTCGTCGAGGTCGGCACGCAGGTCGCGCACCGAGTGGGGCGGGGTCAGGCCGCTGCGGGCATTGGCGCGCACGGCGTTGAGCGCGGCCATCACCCTGGCGTCCCAGTCGTTGTCGTAGCCGAGACCGCACCACAGCACGGGCTGGTTGGCGAGGAAGTCGGGCAGGCGGCGCTCGAGGTCGCCGATGGTCCACGCCTCGTCGAAGCCGAACAGCTCGCGCGCGGCGTCCGGGCCGTGGCGATAGCCCTCCCAGATCTCGCGCTCCTCGTTCTTCTCGCGGCAGAACAGGATCTGCTTCGGCGCGTCGCCGGCCACCAGCACGACCACCCCTTCCGGCTCGCGAAAGCCGCTCAGGTAGTAGAAATAGCTGTCGTGGCGGTAGGGGTAGTGGGTGTCACGGTTGCGCGCGCGCTCGGGCGCGGTGGGCAGGATGGCGACGCCGCCCCCGGCCGCGTCCATGCGCGCGAGCAGGCGCTCGCGGCGGGCGCGAAACGGGGCGACGTCGATCGTGCGGAGCTCGGTGGGTGCGTTCATGGTTCGATTATGTCATGCGTGACGGATGCTGGATTCGACCACGGGTCCGCCCGGAGGTGCGTCGGTGCCGCGCAATTGCGCGTCGAGTTGCGCCAGGCGCTCGGGCGTGCCGACGTCGATCCACGAACCGTCATGGCGCGAGCCGCCGACGCGGTCGGCCGCCATCGCCTCGCGCAGCAGCGGCGCGAGCCTGGCCTTTTCCCCCGGCCTGAGGCCGGCGAACAGCGCCGGGTGGTAGGCACCGAGGCCGGAGAAGGTCATGCGGGCGGCACCATCGGCGCGCAGGCGGCCGGCCTCGAGCGCGAAGTCACCGTCCGGGTGGTGCGTCGGATTGGGTACGAGCAGCAGGTGCGCCAGGTCGGCGTCGGCCGCCAGGTCCTGCGCCGCGCGGCGCAGCGCACCGAGATCGGCGTCGCAGAAGACATCGCCGTTGATCACGATAAAGGGTGCATCGCCCAGCAGCGGCAGCGCCTGGCGGATGCCGCCGGCGGTCTCCAGCGCCTCGGTTTCGGGCGACCAGGCGATGCGGACCCCCAGCGCGGTGCCGTCGCCGAGCGCCGCCTCGAGCAGGTGGCCGAGGTGGGCGTGGTTGATGACGAGCTCGCTGAAGCCGGCGTCGCGCAGGCGCTCCATGTGCCATACGATCAGCGCCTTGCCGCCGGCCTCGAGCAAGGGCTTCGGGCAGTGGTCGGTGAGCGGGCGCATGCGCTCGCCACGTCCGGCGGCGAGGATCATCGCCTTCATCATCAGAACGTGTAGCCGATGCGAACGTCTTCCGGCTCCAGGCGGTCGAGCAGCTTCAGCAGCGGCCCGAGGTCGCGCCAGCGCTTGCAGGCGCGGCGCAGGTAGTCCATCACCAGCGGCATGTCGGCCAGGTAGGCGTCCTTGCCGTCGCGATGGCAGAGGCGGGCGAAGATCCCCAGCACCTTGATGTGGCGCTGCACGCCCATCCACTCGAAATCACGGTGGAAGTCGGAGAAGTCCGCGCGCACCGGCAGGCCGATGCTGCGCGCCGTTTCCCAATAGCGCACCAGCAGGTCGAGGGTGAACTCCTCGTCCCAGCGGATATAGGCGTCCTTGAACAGCGACACCAGGTCGTAGCTCATGGGGCCATGGACCGCATCCTGGAAGTCGATCACGCCGGGGTTGGCGCCGAGGCCGTCGCCGGGTTCGAGCAGCATCAGGTTGCGCGAATGGAAGTCGCGATGCACGAACACCTTGGGCTCGGCGAGGTTGACCGCGAGGATGCGGTCGAAGGTGCCGAGCAGGGCGGCGTTCTCCTTGTCCGAAAGCGTCACGCCCTTGTGCCTGGCGATGTACCAGTCGGGGAAAAGCATCAGTTCGCGCAGCAACAGCCCACGGTCGTACTCGGGCAGCACGCCGGGGCGGCTTGCGGCCTGGATCGCAGCGAGCGTGCCGAGGGCATCGGCGTAGAGGTGGGCGGCGCGATGCGGGTCGTCCTGCGCCTGCAGGGCGGAAAGATAGGTGGTGCTGCCGAGATCGGACAGCAACAGGAAACCCTGCTCGAGGTCCTGCGCCAGCACTTCGGGCACATGGGCGCCGGCCTGGCGAAACAGGTCGGCGACGTGCAGCCAGGGGCGGCAGTCCTCGTGCGTCGGCGGTGCGTCCATGACGATGCGCGAGGGCGCGCCGTCATCGAAGCTCAAGCGGAAGTAGCGGCGAAAGCTCGCATCGGCCGAGGCCGGGGCGAGGTCGAAGGTTCGGCCGGGCAGGGTGGCGGCGAGCCAGGCGTGAAGCTGGGCGAGTCGGTCCAAACGGGTTCTCCGCGGGCGTTCAGGTACAATCCGCGAGTTTATCAATACGGTCGTTCGGATGGGCGACCTGTCATTGCGAGCCACGGGGAACGTCTTGCCACAAATGGGCTTGAGAACGCGAATGCGGGTCATACCGCTGCTTTTGTGCTGGATGTCGGGAGCCGCCATGGCGACCGGCCTCCCGCCGCTGCAGGTATCGCCCGATCTGTTGAAGGACCCCGCGCCGGCGCCGAAACGGGTGCCCGAGCCCAGCTCTGCTCCGGCGCAAACGACTCCAGCGCAAACGACTCCAGCGCAAACGACTCCAGCGCAAACGACTCCAGCGCAAACGACTCCAGCGCAAACGACTCCAGCGCAAACGACTCCGGGATCGATCCCCCGGACGGCTGCGCCTGCGGCCGGCCCGGCAGACGCGCCCGCGCCGACGCCGCGGGTGTCGTCGTCGCGGCCAGCGGCCGGTGCAGCAGAGGCATCCGGGCAGCTTGCCGCGGGCGCCACCTCGGTGCGTGCCCTGCGCATCCACGGTACGCGTGCCATCGAGCTGGTGGCCGATGGCGACGCCGAGCTCGAGCGCGACGACCTGGTGCTCACCGCCGATCGCCTGACCTACCGTGAGGTCACCGACGAGGCCGTTGCCGAGGGCGACGTCAAGCTGCGCCAGGGCGAGGACGAGATCCGCGGGCCGCGTGCCAACCTCGTCGTCGGCGAGCGGGTCGGCGCGTTCGAGTCGCCGGTCTACACCCTCAGACGCGAGCGCGGGCAGCCGGCGGTCGGCGGGCAGTCACGGATCGTGGAGGGCAGCGGGGAAGCCGATGCGCTGCAGTTGGCGGGCGAGAACCAGTACCGGCTCAAGAACGCAACCTGGAGCACCTGTCCGGCGCCAGATCCCGACTGGTACATCAAGGCGCGCGATCTCGAACTCGACTACGAGCGCGAAGTGGGTACTGCGCGCGGCGCTTCGGTGGTGTTCATGGACGTGCCCATCTTCTGGATGCCGTGGGCGGAATTCCCGCTGTCGGGCCAGCGCCAGTCGGGCCTGCTGCCGCCGACCTTCGGCTCGTCGAACAAGACCGGGGTGGACTTCACCTTCCCCTATTACTGGAACATAGCGCCCAACTACGACGCCACCCTCGCGCCCCGCTACATGAGCCGGCGCGGCGTGCAGCTGGGCGGCGAATTCCGGTACCTGGGCGCCGATCATCGCGGCGTCAGCCGGGTGGAGTGGATGCCGAAGGACGAGGTCAGCGGCGAGGAACGCACGCTCGCCTCGGTCCAGCATCAGCACTGGATCACCCGCTCGCTGTACGGCACGCTCGACCTCAATTCGGTGTCCGACGATGCCTATTTCGAGGACTTGTCGTCGAACGTCGGCGTCGCCTCGCGCGTGAACCTGTTGCGCGAGGGGCGCCTGACCTATACCGGCGGCGGCTGGTGGAGCCTGTCGGCGCTGGCGCAAAGCTACCAGACGCTGAATCCCGATCCGGACGTACGCAACGTCACTCCCTACCGCCGCCTGCCGCAGGTGGCGTTGAACGCGCTGCGCCCCGATCTCCCCGGTGGCATGGCGATGGCGTTCAACAGCGAGTACGTGCAATTCGCCCATCCGGACGGGGACAAGGCCGAGGCGGGTCGCCTCCTAGCCTATCCGCAACTGTCGCTGCCGATGCAGGGCGCGGCCTGGTTCCTGACGCCGAAAGCGGGCGTGCATTTCACCCGCTACGAGCTCGATCGCCCGGTCGATCACCCGGAACTGCGCAACTCGATCACCCGGACGGTGCCGATCCTCTCCATCGACTCCGGCCTGGTGTTCGAGCGTGATGCGAACTTCTTCGGCCACGACTTCGTGCAGACGCTCGAGCCGCGCCTGTTCTACCTCAACGTTCCGAGCCGGGACCAGAGCGACATCCCGCTGTTCGACACCGCCCGCTACGACGTCGGCTTCGCACAGATCTTCGCCGAGAACCGCTACTCGGGCAGCGACCGCATCGGCGATGCCAACGACCTTACCGCCGCGCTCACCTCGCGGCTGATCGACCCGCAGACCGGTGTCGAGCGCATGCGCGTGCTGGTGGGCCAGCGCTATTACCTGTCGGACCAGGAAGTGACGCGCAACTTCGACGAGGTGCCGGCGAGCCTGGCAGGCGCGCCACTCGGCACCGACGTCGTCACGACGCAACTCGAAGTGCCGCGCACCGGCAGCCGCGCGGACGTCCTCGCCGGCCTGAGCGGACGCGTTTCGCGCCACACGACGATCGATTCCTACTGGCAGTACAACCCGCGCGACGACGACACCGAGCGCCTGAACGCTTCGCTGCGCTATCAGCCGGAGTTCGCCAAGGCCTTGAACCTGAACTACCGCTACGCCCGCAATGTCATCAACTCGGATGGCACCGTCGGTCTCGAGGACGTGGGCATCTCCGGCCAGTGGCCGATCGGTGGCGGCTGGTACGGTGTCGGGCTGGTGACGCGTTCGCTCAAGGACGACCGCGTCACCGAGGCGATCGGCGGTCTCGAATACGACGGCGGCTGCTGGGCGGTGCGGGTGGCGATGCATCGCTTCGCCATCGACGAGAACGACGTCACCAAGGCAGTCTATGTCCAGCTCGAGCTCAACGACCTCACCAGCATCGGCTCCAACCCGGTCAGCCTGATCAGACGCAGCGTACCGGGCTATGGCAAGATCAACGAATCCTCGGCCGACCGCGTCTTCGGTATCGAATGAGCGGCGACACCCGATTCCAACACGAGCAACCATGAACCGTATTCTTTCCCGTACCCGACTCACCATCGTCATCGGCCTCAGCTGTGTCAGCCTTGCGCTACCGTTGCAGGCGGCGACGCGCGCGGTCCCGGTCGACCGAATCGTCGCGGTCGTCAACAACGAGGTGATCACCGCCCAGCAACTGCGTGCACGCGTGGAGCAGGCCGAACGCCAGCTGAGCCGCCAGGGCGTGCAGGTGCCGCCCGGAGATGTGCTCGAGCGCCAGTTGCTCGAGCGCCTGATCGTCGAGAGCGCCCAACTGCAGCTCGCGCGCGACACCTCTCTGCAAGTGGACGACGCCACGCTTGCGCGCGCCATCGACCGTATCGCCGGCAATAACCGGCTCAGTATCGACGAACTGCGCAATACGCTCGAACGCGACGGCGTGTCCTGGAGTCGCTTCCGCGACGAGATCCGCACCGAGATCCTGCTCACCCGCCTGCGTGAGCGCGAGATCGACAGCCGCATCGTCGTCACCGACGCCGAGATCGAGAATTTCCTCGCCAACAACCCCGACGCCTTCTCCGGCGAGGAGTTCGAGGTATCCCACATCCTTCTGCGCGCCCCCGAAGGGGCGACGCCGGCGCAGATCGACGCCCTGCGCGCCCGCGCAGAGACGGTCATGGCACGGCTGCGCTCGGGCGAGGATTTCGCCCGCCTCGCGGCCGAGGTGTCCGATGCGCCCGACGGCATCAGTGGCGGCAGCCTGGGCTGGCGTCCGCGTGATCGGCTGCCGGCGCTGTTTGCCGATGCGGTGCGGGACATGCGCCCGGGTGACATCTCGCCGCTGCTGCGGAGTGCTGCCGGCCTGCACATCGTCCGCCTGGTCGACAAGCGCGGTGGCGGCGCCGCGGCGGTGCAGCAGCTCGAACAGACGCGTGCCCGCCACATCCTGGTCAAGACCTCCGAGGTGCTGTCCGATGTCGAGGCCCAGGCCCGCATGCTCGCGCTGCGCGAACGCGTGCTCAACGGCGCCGATTTCGGCGAGCTGGCCAAGGCCAACTCCGCCGACCTGTCCGCGGCCAAGGGCGGTGACCTGGGCTGGCTCAATCCGGGTGACACGGTGCCCGAGTTCCAGCGTGCGATGGATGCGCTCAAGCCGGGCGAGATCAGCCCGCCGGTGCGCTCGCCCTTCGGCTGGCATCTCATCCAGGTGCAGCAGCGCCGGGTGCAGGACGTCACCGACGAGCGCAAGCGCTCTGCCGCGCGCACCGCACTGCGCGAGCGCAAGGCCGACGAAGCCTACGAGGACTGGCTGCGCCAGCTGCGCGACAGCACCTACGTCGACTACCGGCTCGACCGGGAGTGAGTGCGGCGGCAGGGCGTGCGCCGGTGCTCGCCGTCACCAGCGGCGAGCCGGCCGGTGTCGGCCCCGAACTGTGCCTGCAGCTCGCCGGGCATGACTGGCCGGCACGCCCGGTCGTGCTTGGCGACATCGAACTGATCAGGGCGCGGACCGCCGCCAGCGGCGCCGGGGTCGAGGTCCGCGCCTACTGCCGCGAGACAGCGCCGCCGGCGGGTGCACTCGAGGTCCTGCACCGTCCACTCGCCGTGCCTGCAGAGCCGGGGCGCCTGAACGCCGCCAACGCCGCCTATGTGCTCGGCCTCCTCGATCGCGCCATCGATGGCTGCCTCGACGGCGAGTTCGCCGCGATGGTGACCGCGCCGGTGCACAAGGGTGTGATCTGCGACGGCATGGGCGCGGCCCGGGCCATGGCCTTCACCGGACACACCGAGTACCTCGCCGAGCGCACGCGCACGCCACGGGTGGTGATGATGCTGGTCGGCGGCGGCCTGCGCGTCGCTCTGGTCACGACCCATCTGCCGCTCGCCGAAGTGGCGGCGGCGATCACCCCGGTGGCGATCGAAGAGACCCTGCGCATCCTGCATGCCGACCTCGTCGCCCGCTTCGGCCTGGCGGCACCGCGCATCCTCGTCGCCGGTCTGAATCCGCACGCGGGCGAGGGCGGCCACCTCGGCCGCGAGGAGATCGAGATCATCAGCCCGGTCCTGGAGCGGCTGCGCGCCGAAGGCATGCACCTCGTCGGCCCGCTGCCGGCCGACACGCTGTTCGTGCCGCACACGCTCGAACATGGCGATGCGGTGCTGGCCATGTACCACGACCAGGGCCTGCCGGTGCTCAAGCACGCCAGCTTCGGCGGCGGCGTCAATGTCACCCTCGGCCTGCCGATCATCCGCACATCGGTCGACCATGGCACCGCTCTCGACCTGGCGGGCACCGGTCGCGCCGATCCCGGCAGCCTGTTCGCTGCGGTCGACATGGCCATCTCGATGGCCGGCGCCGCCCGACGCGCCTGAAGAAAGAACCATGGACGATCAATCCACCGACGGCCACCGCGCACGCAAGCGCTTTGGCCAGAACTTCCTCTCCGACCCGAACATCATCCGCCGCATCGTCGATGCGATCCGCCCCCAGGCGGGCGAGGCGATGGTCGAGATCGGCCCCGGCCTGGGCGCGATGACGGCGCCGCTGATCGAGCGCCTGGGGCATTTGCACGTGGTCGAGATCGATCGCGACCTGATCGCCCGCCTGCGCGAGCGCTACACGCCCGAGCAACTCACCATCCACGAAGGCGATGCGCTGAAGTTCGACTTCGCCGCCCTCGGCTCACCGCTGCGCATCGTCGGCAACCTGCCGTACAACATTTCCACCCCGATCCTGTTCCACCTCGCCGGCTTCGCCGAAGCGGTCAAGGACATGAGCTTCATGCTGCAGAAGGAGGTGGTGATGCGCATGGTGGCCGAGCCGGGCACCGAGGAATACGGTCGTCTTTCGGTGATGCTGCAGTACCGCTTCCGCATGGGGCGGATGTTCGACGTGCCGCCCGGTGCGTTCCGCCCGGCGCCGAAGGTGATGTCGAGCATCGTGCGCATGGCGCC
The DNA here is from genome assembly GCA_041586695.1 of Thauera sp. Classification (GTDB taxonomy): domain Bacteria; phylum Pseudomonadota; class Gammaproteobacteria; order Burkholderiales; family Rhodocyclaceae; genus Thauera. The sequence continues at coordinate 2,912 of JBFGZP010000021.1, read as the reverse complement.
GCTGCCGGCGGATGAGCTCGCGGCGACGGATGAGGCGCTGTTCGGCCGCATCGTCAGCGCCGCTTTCGGTCAGCGGCGCAAGACGCTCCGGAACACCTTGCGCGACTTCATGACCGAGGCGGACTTCGCCACCCTCGGCCTGGACTCCGGCCTGCGCGGCGAGAAACTGTCGCTCGGCGAGTTCGTCGCCATCGCCAACCATTGCGCCGGGCGGGTTTAGCAAACCCGCCTTCAGCCGCGCACGAACGAAAAAAAGAGCCGGGCTGCCCCGGCTCTCTGAATTCCGCCCCTGCGGCGGTCTACTGCTTCTTCATCGGGCAGGTGCTGACGCCCAGCAGCGAGTAGGCCGGGCACGAGCCGAGCAGCCCGGTGGCCAGCGGCACGACGCCGATCCACGCCCAAACCGGGCCGCCGGTCAGTGCCCAGGCGATCAGTGCAATACCGGCCAGGATGCGCAGGACCTTGTCGATCGAACCCACGTTCGTCTTCATCTCGTTTCCCTCGAAGGATGTGAAAGTGACCCGATTTGAGCACGCGGGACGTACCCGGGTCTGTAACCGGGGTTACATAGCCGACGGCCGCCGGTGCTTGCGGCGCCTCAGTGGCCGGCGCCCGATGCCACCCGGCGCAGGCCGGCGGCGTCGAGGATCTCGATCTGCTCGCGCGACAGCTTCACCAGCCCCTGGTCGGCGAAGCCCTTGAGCAGTCGGCTGACGATCTCGCGCACGCTGCCGAGTTCGTCGGCGAGGTGCTGGTGCGTCACCCGCAACGTGTGCCCCTTGCCCAGCAGCAGCGCGGCGAGGCGCTGGTCGAGCTTGCGGAAGGCGACCTCGTCGATGAGCTGCATCAGGTCGGCGATGCGGTCGGCGAAGAGGTGGAAGACGAAGTCGCGGAAGGCGGGCTCGGCGAGCAGCCCGTCGAAGGTCGCCTTCGGCAGCAACATCAGCAAGGTGTCGGATTCGGTGACGCCGCGGGCGTTGTAGTCCTCGTGCCCCAGCAGGCAGGACGAGGAGATGATGCAGGTCTCGCCCGCGCCGACACGGTACAGCGGCAACTCGCGACCGCTGGGCGCGCACTTGCTTACCCGGATCGAGCCCTCGACGACGAAGGGAAAGCCCTCGCAGGCCTGGTGATCGTCGAACAGCAGCGTGCCCGCCGGCACCTGCATCCAGCGCGCGGACCGCGTAACGCGCTCGCGCGCAGCGGCGGGAAGTCCGCCGATGACCGGATAGCAGGCGGCGAGCCGGGCCGGATCCGGCTGCAGGCTCACGGCGCCAGTTCCAGCACCACCGGCGCGTGGTCCGAGGGGCGCTCCAGCCGCCGTGGGGCCTTGTCGATGGTGCAGCTGCGACAGGCTGTGCGCAATGCCGGGGAGACGAGGACGTGGTCGATGCGCAGGCCGAAGTTGCGGCGGAAAGCCATCATCCGGTAGTCCCACCACGAGAAGCTGCGCTCGGGCTGGTCGAACAGGCGGAAAGCATCGACCAGGCCGAGATCGAGCAGGGCGGCGAAGGCGGCGCGCTCGGGCGGCGAGACATGGATTTCGTCCTTCCAGTCCGGGTGGGCGTCACGATCCTCGGGGGCGATGTTGAAGTCGCCGGTCAGCACCAGGCGCTCGTGCGCCTTCATCTCGTCGCGCACCCACTCGGTCAGCGCGGCGAGCCAGCGCAGCTTGTACTCGAACTTGTCCGAGCCCACCGCCTGGCCGTTGGGGAAGTAGCCGCAGATCACGCGCACGCCGCGGACGCTGGCGGCGATGATACGGCGCTGTTCGTCCTCGAAGCCGGGGATGTCGCGCACCACCTCGGCCGCGCCTTCATCGAGCGCGGTGGAGCTGAGGATGGCGACGCCGTTGTAGGTCTTCTGGCCATTGAAGACGGCGTGATAGCCGGCGGCCGCGAGCGCGTCGACCGGAAAGGCCTTGTCCTCCATCTTCAGCTCCTGCAGGCACAGCGCGTCGGGCTTGTGTTCTGCGAGCCAGTCCAGAGCCTGTGGCAGGCGGACCTTCAGGGAGTTGACGTTCCAGGTGGCGATTTTCATCAGGCTGCTCGGGCACAAGGGATCGGCCGCATTGTAGCCCGGGCGCGACCCACGGGCCGGCTGGCTTAGCGCGGCGGGATCGGCGTCTTGGGATAGCCGGCGTCGTCGAGCATGCTGCCCCAGCGGCCGGCCTCGAAACCCTTCATGGTCTGGCTGCCGACGGCGATCGCCGGCACTTCGTCCGGTGCGCCGAAACGTGTGCGGTAGGCGGCGAGGTCGTCCTCGGTCACGATTTCCTTTTCGCTGAAGGGGATGCCTCGCCTGGCCAGCAGGTCGCGGCCCAGGGCGCAGGGATCGCCGCAATCCTTGCCGGTGTACAACGTGACCGGGAAGTCCGCCGCGGCCTTGCGCACGCTGTAGACGAGGGTGGTGTCGGCCGGGCCGGCGGCACCGCGAATGATCTCGACCTGACGCGCGCCGGGCGGCGGCGGCAGGTCGGAGAAATTCACCTGGCCGCGCTCGTCCACCCAGCGGTAGGTGTCTTCGGCCATCGCCGTGCCGCCGGTGACACAGAGCAGGATGGCGAGCGCGATGTGGGCGCAGCGCATGGGCGTCAGCGGGCTCATGCGCTCACCATGCCGTTGTGCCGAAGCAGCGCATCGACCCGTGGCTCTCGGCCGCGGAAGGCCTTGAACGATTCGAGCGCCGGGCGGCTGCCGCCGACGGCGAGGATCTCGCGCCAGAAGCGCTGGCCGGTGGCGGCGTCGAGCAGGCTGCCGCGCCCTTCGCCGGCTTCTTCAAAGGCGGCGAAGGCATCGGCGGAGAGCACCTCGGCCCATTTGTAGCTGTAGTAGCCGGCCGAGTAGCCGCCCGCAAAGATGTGCGAGAAGCTGAGCGGAAAGCGGTGCCAGGCCGGCGTGACCAGCACGGCG
>JBFGZP010000020.1:0-20026 GCA_041586695.1 Thauera sp. | reverse complement strand
TGAACTAGGCTCGGGCTTGGTCATGTCGCGGTTGGCGTCGGGTCGGTGCCGGCTTCTTGTGCGGGCGGGTCAATTGCGTGCCGTGCTGCTTTGGCTGCCGGGGCGGGCATTCGTTCTGCCGGCTGCGGAACTCGCCCTGCGGGCTCGGACAGTCCTCGCCGGCGCCACGAACGCCCGCCCGGTCATCCAGCCACGTTGCTGCGATGCGGGTGTGTTTTCAGGTCTTTCACGCGTCCTTGCGCCCGGAGTCCTTGCGCACGGAGGCCGCCGCCTCGTTGCCGATCGTACTCGCGGTCATGGTCGCGCCGGACGCTGCATCATCGGCGATCGCGAGCACCTCCTCGCGCGCCTTCAGGTAGGGCTGGTGCAGTTCGAGCGCGAACGGGTCGGCCAGGAACGGGGCGGCGGGCCTCGCGGGCGCGAGCGCGGCGAGCCGGGCGAGATTGTCGGCGTCCAGCACCGGGGCCCAGCGATCGAGCAGTTCGGCGGCGAGGTCGGGGCGATTGCACACCAGCAGCATGTCACAGCCGGCTGCATGGGCAGCCTTGGCGCGGCCGACGATGTCGCCGGCCACCTTCGCCCCTTCCATGTTGAGGTCGTCGCTGAAGATCACGCCCTTGAAGCCGAGCCGCTGGCGCAGCACGTCCTTCAGCCAGAAGGCCGAAAAGCCCGCGGGCTTGGGGTCGATGGACGGGTAGATGACGTGGGCGGGCATCACGCCGACGAGCTGGCGACCCAGACGGTGACGATAGGGGGCGATGTCTTCTGCCCACAGGGTGTCGAAGTCGCGCTCGTCGACCGGGATCTCGTGGTGGGAGTCGGCCTCGACGAAGCCGTGGCCGGGAAAGTGCTTGCCGACGCAGCCCATGCCGGCTTCGGCCATGCCGGCGACGAGCGCCTGGGCGAGGCTCGCGGTGACCTGGGGGTCGCGGTGGAAGGCGCGGTTGCCGATCGCGCGGCTGACGCCGTAGTCGAGATCCAGCACCGGGGTGAAGCTGAGGTCGACGCCGTGCGCGAGCAGTTCGGCGGCGAGCACGTAGCCGGTGGCGCGGGCGGCCTCGAGCGCGGCGAGATGGTCGTGCGCCCACAGCTTGCCGAGGCTGCGCATGGCGGGCAGACGGGTGAAGCCGTCGGTGCGGAAGCGCTGCACCCTGCCGCCTTCGTGGTCGACGGCGATGACCAGGGCCGGTTGGCGCAGGGCACGGATGTCGGCAGTGAGCGCGGAAAGCTGCTCCGAGCCGCTGAAGTTGCGCGCGAACAGAATCACGCCGCCGACCAGGGGGTCGCACAGGCGCTGGCGCTCTTCATCGCTGAGGGCGGTGCCGGCGACGTCGATCATCACCGGGCCGCGGGGAAGCTTGATGGGTGTCGTCATGTGGTCTCGATCACGGCGAAGCCGACCACGTAGTCGTCCTCGTCGCTCAGGCTGAGGTGGGCGCGCAGGCCGTGCCCGGTCATGAAATCGGACAGGCAGGCATCGTAGCGGAACTCCGGCTTGCCTTTCTCGTCGTGCGCAACCGCGATCGCATGCAGGGTGGCGGGCACGGCGACACCAGTGCCCAGGGCCTTGCCGAAGGCCTCCTTGGCCGCGAAGCGCTTGGCGAGAAAGCGCGCGGGGTCGCGCGCGGCCCGCCAGGCCTCGCACTCGGACGCGGCAAGAATGCGCGTCGCGAAGCGTTCGCCGTGACGCTCGAGCGAGCGCCGAATGCGTTCGATGCGGACGATGTCGGTGCCGATGCCGTGGATCATGGATGAGCTTGCCGCCGGGCCGCCCTGCGGGCTCGACGCCCGCGCTCAGAGGCCACGGGCGGCGGCCTCGCGCATCAGCCGCTTCATCTCGCGCACCGCGTCGCGCAGACCCGAAAAGACGGCGCGGCTGACGATCGAGTGGCCGATGTGGAGTTCGCGCACGCCGGGAAGGCGGGCGACCGGCTGAACGTTATAGTAGTTGAGGGCGTGGCCGGCATTGAAGCGCATGTCGAGCCCGCGTACCGCCTCGCCCGCCACGCGGAGCTTGTCGAGTTCGGCGACCACGGCCGCGCTCTCGGTGTCGCGCCCGGCGGCGTGGAAGGCGTGGGCATAGGGGCCGGTGTGCAATTCGCACACCCTGGCGCCGATACGCGCGGCGGCATCGACCTGGGCGGGTTCGGCATCGATGAAGACGCTGGTCAGGATGCCGGCGCCGGCCAGGCGGCTGACGACCTCCTTCAGTCGCGCTTCCTGCGCGACGACGTCGAGCCCGCCCTCGGTCGTGACCTCGTGACGCCCTTCGGGCACCAGCATCGCCATCTCCGGCCGCAGCCCGCAGGCGATGCCGACCATCTCGTCGGTGGCAGCCATCTCGAGGTTGAGCTTGATCTGGGTAAGGTCGCGCAGCTTGCGCACATCCTCGTCGTTGATGTGGCGGCGGTCCTCGCGCAGATGAACGGTGATGCCGTCCGCGCCGCCGAGGTGTGCCTCCACCGCGGCCCACACCGGGTCGGGTTCCCAGGTGCGGCGCGCCTGGCGCAGCGTGGCCACATGGTCGATATTGACGCCGAGCTCGATCACAGTTCCTGCAACTCCTTCAATACCCGGCGCGACTGCAATGGCTTGTCGCCGAGGTAGTGGTTGATCAGTGCGCGCAGCAGCAGCTTGGACTGCGCCAGCGTCTCCGCGCGGGAGAAATCGTCCGCCGCCATGTCGAGCAGGGTCTGCCCGCTCAGCACCGGCTGGTCGCCCGACGCCTCGCCGTCGGCTGCGACCTCGTCGATCGGCACCGGGCCGCGCTCGACAATATAAAGGTAGCGCAGCCCGCCCCGCACGGCTTCGACGCCATCGGCCGCGGTTTCGAGTCCGACCTCGTAGCCCAGATCCTGCAGCAGCGCGAGTTCGAAGCGGCGCAGCACCGGCGGCGGACTGTCGCCCCGACCGAGCGCGCGCAAGGCGTCGGCGTACGCGGCGAACAGGCGCGGATGGGCGTCCTCGCGTGCGGTCAGACGCACCAGCAGCTCGTTCAGGTAGTAGCCGCAGATCAGCGCCCGACCGGTGAGCAGTGGCTGCCCGCCCTGCCATTCGGCGCGGATCAGGGTCTTCACCTCGCCGCCGCCGGACCAGTCCATCAACAGCGGCTGGAAAGCCATCAGCACGCCGCGCAGCGCCGACAACGGTCGGCGCGCACCCTTCGCCGCCAGGGCGACGCGGCCGTGATCGCGGGAAAAAACCTCGACGATCAGGCTCGTCTCGCGCCACGGCAGGCTGTGCAGCAGCCACGCCGGCTGCTGTTCGATGCGCTGTTTTTGGCCTGCCACGACGCGGCGGGCTTAGTCGTAGCCGAGGCTCTTGAGCGCGCGCTCGTCGTCTGCCCAGCCGCTCTTGACCTTGACCCACACTTCGAGGAAGACCTTGCCGTCGAACAGCTTCTCGAGTTCGACGCGCGCCTCGGTGGAAATGCGCTTGAGCTTCTCGCCGCCCTTGCCGATGACCATGGCCTTGTGGCCGGCCTTGTCGACGATCACCGCGGCATGGATACGGCGCAGCCGGCCCTCGACCTCGAACTTCTCGATCTCGACCGCGACGCCGTACGGCAGTTCGTCACCGAGCAGGCGAAACAGCTTTTCGCGCAGGAATTCGGCGGCGAGGAAGCGCTCGCTGCGGTCGGTGATCTCGTCCTCGGCATACATCGGCGTGCCGGTCGGCAGCAGCGGCGTGGCGGCTCCGACCAGCGCCTCCACGTTGGTGCCGCGCTCGGCCGACAGCGGCACGATCTCGGCGAACTCGCGCAGCGCGCGCACCTCGTCGATGAAGGGCAGCAGGCGCGACTTGTCCTTGAGCTGGTCGACCTTGTTGATCACCAGCACGACTTTGGCATCGCCTGGAATCACTTCCAGCACCTTGCGGTCGTTCTCGCCGAGACGACCCGCCTCGATGACGAAGAACACCAGGTCGACATCGGACAGGACCTGCGAGACCGTGCGATTCATCGACCGGTTCAGGGCATTGCGGTGCTGCGTCTGGAAACCCGGCGTATCGACGAAGACGAATTGCGCATCGGCGTTGGTGAGGATGCCGGTGACACGATGGCGCGTGGTCTGCGCCTTGCTCGAGACAATGCTGATCTTCTGCCCGATCAGGCGGTTGAGCAGGGTCGACTTGCCCACGTTCGGACGTCCGACGATGGCGACGAAGCCGGTGTGAAAACCTGCGGCCGACTGCTCGCCGGCCTGATCCTGTGTGTTCATTTCTTCCTCAACTCGGCCAGCGCCAGTTCGGCCGACTGCTGCTCGGCTGCACGGCGGCTCGGCCCACGGCCTATGGTGCGAATGCCGAACCTGGCGATTTCGCACGCGACCTCGAATTCCTGTGCATGGGCTTCGCCCAGCACCTTTTCCATGACGTAACTCGGCAGCGCAATGCGCCTGCCCTGCAGCCATTCCTGCAGGGCGGTCTTCGGGTCCTTGCTCGGCTTGCGCGGGTCGACCTCGTTCAGCAGCCGCGCGTAGAGCCGATCGATCACCGCCTTGGCGACGGGGAAGCCGGCATCGAGAAACACTGCGGCGAAAATCGCCTCGAGCGCATCGGCGAGAATCGACGGCCGGCGGAAACCACCCGACTTGAGTTCGCCCTCGCCGAGCCGCAGGCATTCTCCCAGATTGATCTCGAGCGCGATCCGATGCAAGGCCTCCTGGCGCACCAGTGAAGCGCGTACGCGCGACAATTCGCCCTCGCGCAGGGTGTCGAAGCGCTCGAACAGCACCATCGAGGTCACGCAGTTGAGGATGCTGTCGCCGAGGAACTCGAGCCGCTCGTTGTTGGGCAGGCCGAAGCTGCGATGGGTCAGCGCTTCGAGCAACAGCGCCTGGTCGCTGAAGGCGTGGCCGATGTCACGCTGCAGTCGTTCAACCGACATTCGCTCAGCGGGCCGCGCTGCTGACGGAGAAATCGATCAGCAAGCTGACGTTGGCGATGACGGGGACCTTGCGCGCGTATTCGACCTCGACCAGCGTCTTGCCGCCGGGCTTGGTGATGACCAGGTCGACGCCGGACACGGTCGTCACCTGGTCGATGTAGCCGCGGCGGTCGAAGCTGCGGCGAAGCTCGACCGGCGACGCGCCGGCGTCGCCTTCGTCGGCAATGATCTTCACGATGCGCTGGACGGAGAGGTATTCGTTGATCGCCGGCACCGTGCGAAAGCCGATGACCAGCGCGAAGGCCGCCAGACCACCGACGATGATCACGCTGATCAGGCTCAGACCCTGCTGACGCTTCATGTGCATGGATAGTGGTCCCCGAGACTCAATGGAAGCTGCCGATGCGCTTCATGTCGTTGAAATTGAACCAGATGAAGAAGGCGCGGCCGACGATGTTCTCTTCCGGCACGAAGCCCCACACCCGGCTGTCGCTGCTCGCGTCGCGATTGTCGCCCATGACGAAGTAATGACCTTCGGGCACCGTGCAGCTGACGCCGCCGCTAGTATAGGTGCAGTGATCGCGCTGCGGAAAGTTCATCACCTGGGTGAGAAACGCCGGCGCGTCGCGCTCGATCAGCACCGAGTGTTCGGTCTCGCCGAGCTTCTCCGAGTACTGCGGCGAGTAATACAGGCGGTCGGGGTGCAGGTAGTTGCCCGAGTTCGCCGTCGCCACCGTCTCGCCGTTGATGTGCAGGCGCTTGTTCAGGTATTCGACCTTGTCGCCGGGCAGACCGACGACGCGCTTGATGTAGTCGAGCGTCGGGTCCGGCGGGTAGCGAAACACGATCACGTCGCCGCGCCTGGGGCTGTTGAGGTCGATGATCTTCTTGTTGATCACCGGCAATCTTATGCCGTACGTATATTTATTGACGAGGATGAAGTCGCCCACGAGCAGGGTCGGGATCATCGAGCCCGAGGGAATCTTGAAGGGCTCGACGACGAAGGAACGCAGGCCGAACACGATCAGGATCACCGGGAAGAAGCTCGCGCCGTACTCTACCCACCACGGCGAGGCTGCGCCGGCCGGGCGCCGCTTGCGCGCGAAGAAACGGTCGATCACCCACAGCAGGCCGGTAGCGACCAGAAGCAGGAACAGGATAAGGGCGAAATTCATGCAGTTACCGTCGGTTGTCGGCGCCGAACGGGCCGCCGGGCTGAATCGATCACTTGCCTTCGTCGGTGCGCAACACGGCGAGGAAGGCCTCTTGCGGGATCTCGACGTTGCCGACCTGCTTCATCCGCTTCTTGCCTTCCTTCTGCTTCTCGAGCAGTTTCTTCTTGCGCGAGATGTCGCCGCCATAGCACTTGGCAAGCACGTTCTTGCGCAGCGCCTTGATGGTCTCGCGCGCGATGATGTGCGAGCCGATCGCAGCCTGGATGGCGACGTCGAACATCTGCCGCGGGATCAGCCCGCGCAGCTTGGCAGCGAGCTCGCGGCCACGGAACTGTGCGCTGGCGCGGTGCACGATGACCGACAGCGCATCGACCTTCTCGCCGCCGACCATCACGTCGAGCTTCACCAGGTCGGCGCTGCGGTACTCTTTGAACTCGTAGTCGAGCGATGCGTAGCCGCGCGAAACCGACTTGAGCCGGTCGAAGAAGTCCATCACCACTTCGTTCATCGGAATTTCGTAGATGAGCTGCACCTGACGGCCGTGGTAGCGCATGTCGATCTGGGCGCCCCGCTTCTGGTTGCACAGGATGATCACCGGACCCACGTATTCCTGCGGCAGGAAGATGGTCGCGGTGATGATCGGTTCGCGAATCTCGGCGTACTTGCCGACTTCCGGCAACTTGGCCGGATTCTCGATGTAGATCACCTCGCCGTTGTTGAGCACGACTTCATAGACCACGGTCGGCGCCGTGGTGATCAGGTCCATGTCGTACTGGCGCTCGAGGCGCTCCTGCACGATGTCCATGTGCAGCAGGCCGAGGAAGCCGCAGCGGAAGCCGAATCCGAGCGCTTGCGAGACCTCGGGTTCGAACTGCAGGGAGGCATCGTTGAGGCGCAGCTTCTCGAGCGAATCGCGCAGCGCGTCGTACTCGCTCGATTCGACCGGATACAGGCCGGCAAACACCTGCGGCTTGATCTCCTTGAAGCCGGGCAGCGGTTCGGCGGCACGATTGTTGGCCAGGGTGACGGTGTCGCCGACCTTGGCCGCCTCGAGCTCCTTGATGCCGGCGATGATGAAGCCGACCTCGCCCGCGGAGAGCTGGTCGCGCGAGACCGACCGCGGCGTGAACACCCCGACCTGATCGCACGGATACTGCACACCCGCGGCCATCAGCAGGATGCGATCCTTCGGCCTGAGCACGCCGTCGACCACCCGAACAAGCATGACCACGCCGACGTAGTTGTCGAACCAGGAGTCGATGATCAACGCCTTCAGCGGCGCGTCGAGCTTGCCTCGTGGCGCGGGCACGCGGGCGACGATCGCCTCGAGCACTTCGTCTACGCCGAGGCCGGTCTTGGCCGAGCACAGAATTGCGTTCGAGGCATCGACGCCGATCACGTCCTCGATTTCCGCACGCGCACTCTCGGGATCGGCCGCGGGCAGGTCGATCTTGTTGAGCACCGGCACGACCTCGACCTCCTGGTCGAGCGCGGTGTAGCAGTTCGCCACCGTCTGCGCCTCGACGCCCTGCGACGCGTCGACGACCAGCAGGGCGCCCTCGCAGGCGGCGAGCGACCGACTCACCTCGTAGGAGAAGTCGACGTGACCGGGCGTGTCGATCAGGTTCAGGTTGTAGACCTGGCCGTCACGCGCGGTGTAGGTCAGCACCGCGGTCTGCGCCTTGATCGTGATGCCGCGCTCGCGCTCGATGTCCATCGAGTCGAGGACCTGCGCCTCCATCTCGCGGTCGGACAAACCGCCGCAGGAATGAATCAGACGGTCGGCAAGCGTGGACTTGCCGTGGTCGATATGGGCGATGATGGAGAAGTTTCGGATATGTTGCATGTGACAACAAAAAGGGTGCCTTACGGCACCCGTCTCGGAATGGTTGGCCTCGTCAAGCCGCGGATTCTAACGGAAAACCACTGCAATAGGCGCGCACCGCCGCGGCGTCGAGGTGGTAATGACACAGCTCGGTGTCGCCGTGGAGCAGTACCGGTACGAGTTCGTCCCACCGTTCGACCAGTTCGGGATGTGCATCGACGTCGACGACCTCCACACCCCATCCATACTCCCCGGCCAGCGGGCGCAGGGCATCGACCATGTCGTGGCAGAGATGGCACCAGTCGCGGCTCAGGACCGTGAAGTGGCACGTCGAGGCTGCCCCCGCGCTCATTTGTCCGCCCGCACGCTGACGTAGGAAGTCGCCTCGCCACGGCGGATCAGCAGCGTCACCTGCTGGCCTTGCTGGACGCCCTCGACCAGCCGATTGAACTCCTCCACCGACTTCAGGGTCATCTGGCGTCCCGACAGCACGATCGCCAGCACCACGTCGCCGGGCCGAATCTCGGCGCGGGCCGCGGCGCCCTGGACGCGTTCGACGAGCAGGCCATTGTCGATGCCGCGCTCCCGCCGCTGCATCGGTGTCGGCTGCGCGAGGACGAGACCGAGGCGATTGGGCGCGGTCATCGACCTGGGGGCCTGCCCACGGCGCCGACCCTGCTCGCCATCCTTCCATTCCCCCACGGTCACCTGGAGTTCGCGTGGCGCCCCGTTGCGATACACCTCGACGGGCACGCTGGCGCCGGGCCGCACGCCAGCGACGATGCGGGGCAGGTCGCTCGAGTCATCGACGGTCCTGCCATCGAAGCGCACGATCACGTCACCCTGCTCGATCCCGGCCCTGGCCGCGGGCCCGTCCGCCTCCACGGAACTCACCAGCGCGCCGGCGGGGCGAGGCAGGCCGAAACCATCGGCCAGGTCGCGCGTGACCTCCTGGATCGCCACACCGATGCGGCCACGCTGCACGCGCCCGCTGCTGCGCAACTGGGCCTGAACGTCCATCGCCACATCGATCGGAATAGCGAAGGACAAGCCCATGAAGCCACCGGTCCGGCTGTAGATCTGGGAATTCATGCCGACCACCTCGCCCTTCAGGTTGAAGAGCGGCCCGCCGGAATTGCCCGGATTGATCGCGACGTCCGTCTGGATGAAGGGCACGAAGTTCTCGTCCGGCAAGGCACGGCCCTTGGCGCTGACAATCCCGGCCGTAACCGACTGGTCGAAGCCGAACGGCGACCCGATCGCGACCACCCACTCGCCGACCTTGAGCCTGGCCGGATCACCCAGCGTCACCTTCGGCAGACCGGTGGCTTCGATCTTGATCAGCGCGACGTCACTGCGCGCGTCGGCGCCGATCACGCGGGCGCTGAACTCGCGCTTGTCGGCCAGGCGGACGAGAATCTCCTCGGCCTCCTCCACCACATGGGCATTGGTCAGGATGTAGCCGTCCGCACTGATGATGAAGCCCGACCCGAGCGACTGGTTGTCAGGGTCCGAGCCGGGGAATTCGGGATGCTTGGGAATGAAGCGGCGGAAGAAGTCGAACATCGGGTCCGATTCGTCCATGCCGGGAAAGGGAAACGGCAACTGCGGCAGTACCGAACGGGCCTGCGTCGTGCTGATATTGACCACAGCGGCACCCTGGCGCTCCACCAGCAAGGTGAAATCGGGCAGGCTCACGGAGGTCGCGCCCGCCCCCGCCGCGAGGAAAGACACGGCGAACAGCGCAAGAAGATGGCGCACTAGGCGGTGAATCATCGGGCTTCCGGCGCGGAATGCGTGCAAGCCGCCTCGGACGCAAGTTCCATCTTGAGTCGTGCACGCCAGTTTCGGCTGCGCGTGAGTACGCGATTGAAGAGCACGGCGAGGATGAGCCCGACCGCGGCACCGACGGCAGCGTAAAGGTCGGCGGCAGCGTCCCCTGCCAGCATCGCGCCGAGCGCGGCGCCGACGACCAAGAGCACCGCCCCCAGACCGTAGCTCACGAGTGCCGCCTCGAGCGGCGCGCCGTCGGGAATAGTGATCCTGACCCGGTCGCCCGCCCGGATGCCTTCGGCGAGTGGCAGCGCGAACTCGTCGCGCGGCAGTCCGAATGCCTGCGTAATCTGCACCGCACGACAGCCTCCCGGCTCGTTGCAGCGCCCGCAACCGCCGCCGGCATCGGTCACCTTGAGCCAGGCGGAATCCCGATCGACGCGCTGTACCCGTGCGAACGCCTCCATCACCGTTGCACCGGCTCGATGCTGTCGCCCAGGCGCTGCACCGCACGCAGCGGCACCTCACCCAACGCGGTGACGAGATTTCCGCTCACCGTGCGCTTGTAGATATTGAAAGAGCCAGTTGCCAGCGCCCCGAGCCCGCCCGAGACACCCTCGCCCACAGGTTCGATGAACACTGAAATGGCCGCAAGTCCGTCGCTGAACACCATGTGGAGCGCCTCGCCCCGATCGCGGCCAAGCGGTCTTCGCATCACCGAGACCAGTGAAAATCCCGGCAAAGGCTTGCTGAGCACCCAACCGCTCTCCCCCTCCGGCATTTCACTGCCACGTGCATCGACGATACGCCAGTCGTCTTCGTGATTGAAGCGGGGCTTGAGCAACCCGCCGTCGATTTCGCCGCCGATCCGCACATCGCTGAAGGTAAATTGCTCGACGACCGCGCCGAGCTCGTCAACGACGCGCGACTTCAGCAGCAGGCCGGACTGGACCTCGGCCCACAAGGTATGGCCGTAGCGAAGATTGTCGCGCGGCTCGAGAACGAGAGCCTGTGCCTCGAGGCCGGCGACACGCCCAAGCTCGCCCTTGCGGATGCGGTAACTTTCGGCAAGATTGCCGAACGAGGCCGGCAATCGCGCCGGGAAGGCCCGTCGGCCGCCTGACTGGTCGATGATGACCATCTTCTGGTCGGGCAGGACGCAACGCACCTCATTGCCATTGCGGATCACTTCGCGCGGACTGCCGTCGAGCACCTCGAGCCGCTCGTACTCGCCCGTCATGTCCGCCCGATGCGCAATGCGCGAGGTTTCGACGTGGCCGCCGGCCTGATAGACGAACGTTCCGACATAGTTCAGGCGCTCCCCGGCCGAGGCGATGCGCCCGAGCCAGGACAGCGGGTCGGAAGGAACTTCGGCGCCGGCCGGCGACTGCGCGAAAAGTGCGCAAAGACCAATGACGGCCGCAAAAAGCCTCATCTTGCCGGATCCTGCCGCAACTCCGAAACCGTGCGCACATACTGGATGGCGCCCGGCATTCCACCACCGCCGCTCACGCCCTGATGGGCGAACACGTACTCGCGGAAGGGATCGTCAGCGACGAGCTTCACGTCACGGCGATCAACCGCTGTCGGCTGGCTGCTCGCCACCACCGGATTTGCCACGATCGGCGACGGTCCCGCCGCGTCACCCGGATAAAGCGTCGCCGCGACCAGCCCCACCGCCGCAACACCCATGACGGACGCTGCGATCGGCATCACGGAATGCAACAGACCCGAGCGCGGCGCGCTTTCGCTCTGCACTCCCGGCGCCACCACCGTTGGCTCCGCGCTGAGCCCGGCCATGACCTTGCCGACGAAATCCGGCCCCGCTTCATGTTCGCCACGCAACACATCACCGATCAGGCAGTACGCGTCCCATTCCAGTCTGAGGTTCGGATCGCGCCGAAGGCCGTCGAAGACCGGGCGCATCGCTTGTTCATCGAGATCACCATCGAGCAGTGCAGACAATCTATCCTTCATGAATACCACCTACCAACGTTTGTCCGGGGCCGTATCGAGCAACGGCCGCAGTCGTTCTGCAATCGCTTCGCGAGCACGGAAGATCCGTGAACGCACCGTTCCAATCGGGCAGTCCATGATGTTGGCGATTTCCTCGTAGCTGAGGCCCTCCAGCTCGCGCAACATGATGGCGGTTCTCAGTTCCTCCGGCAGGGCGTCCATGGCCGCATCCACCGTTTCGCCGATCTGCCGCGTCATCAGCAGCCGTTCGGGCGTGTTGATGTCACGCAACTGATCACCGTCCTCAAATGTCTCCGCCTCTTCCGAGTCGAAACTCGTCGAAGTCGGAGCACGTCGCCGCTGCGAAACCAGGTAGTTCTTCGCCGTGTTGATACCGATCCGGTACAACCAGGTGTAGAAGGCACTGTCTCCGCGAAACGAACCCAGCGCACGATAGGCCTTGATGAAGGTCTCCTGCGCCACGTCCTCGACCTCGGCAGGATCCCGGATCAACCGCGAAAGAAGCCTGTTCAGCTTTCGCTGGTACTTGGATACCAGCAAGCCGAAGGCCTGTTTGTCGCCGCGCTGCACGCGCTCGACAAGCTGCTGATCGATTTCACGATCGCTCATTGGGGTGTTCGTTCAGGATATTCGAATGACAAAACACCCGGATTATAAGCGAGCCGTGGGGATACGCACCAAAAGTCGAAGGTACAGGCACAGACACAGCGCCCTGCAATTAGTTCATACGCCAGCAAGGGTATTCGCCCGGCGCACGACAGAGGCGCGCCATCGTCGAGAGGTCGCTGCCGGCTCCGCCCGTGCTATATTTCGACCCCTCCCAAAGCCCGAGCGACACCTTGCCGAAACAGTACGACGTACTCATTCTCGGCAGCGGTACGGCCGGGCAATCGCTGGCCCTCCGCCTCGCCGAAACCTTGCGCGTCGCAGTGGTAACCAAGCGGGAACTCTCCGACAGCGCGAGCAACTGGGCACAGGGCGGCATCGCAGCGGTGCTGGATACCACCGACAGCATAGAAGCCCACATTCAGGACACCTTTACGGCGGGCGCCGGACTGTGCGACCCGGTCGCGACGCGATTCGTCGTCGAGAACGGCCGGCGTGCGATCGAATGGCTCATCGAGCGCGGCGTTCCGTTCACCCGTGAACACCACACGGCCCTCGGCTATCACCTCACGCGCGAGGGCGGCCATTCCCACCGCCGCATCATCCACGCCGCCGACGCCACCGGGGCGGCCGTGCAGGCGACTCTCGGCGAGCAAGTCCGCGCGCACCCGAACATCGACATCTACGAGCACCACATCGCCGTCGATCTCGTTCTCGGCAACAAGATGGACCCGCCCGACACGGGCTGCGTCGGCGCCTATGTGCTCGACATCGACGCCGGCAAGGTCGTCACCTTCGGCGCGCGCAACACCGTGCTGGCTACCGGGGGCACCGGCAAGGTGTACCTCTACACGACCAATCCGGACGTCGCCACCGGCGACGGCGTCGCCATGGCCTGGCGGGCTGGCTGCCGGGTGGCGAACATGGAGTTCATCCAGTTCCACCCGACCTGCCTGTACCACCCCCACGCCAAGTCCTTCCTCATATCCGAAGCGGTGCGCGGTGAAGGCGGCCTGCTGAAGCTGCCCGACGGCACGCGCTTCATGCCCGAGCACGACGAGCGCGAAGAGCTGGCGCCGCGGGACATCGTGGCTCGCGCCATCGACTTCGAGATGAAGAAGCGCGGCCTCGACTGCGTCTATCTTGACATCAGTCACAAGCCCGCCGACTGGTTGCGCGAGCATTTCCCGAACATCTACGCGCGCTGCCTCCAGCTAGGCATCGACATGACGCGCGAGCCGATCCCGGTCGTACCCGCAGCGCATTACTCCTGCGGTGGCATCGTCACCGACCTCGCCGCGCGCACCGACGTACCCAATCTCTATGCCGTGGGTGAATCCGCGTATACAGGGCTGCACGGCGCCAACCGGCTCGCGAGCAAT
The DNA here is from genome assembly GCA_041586695.1 of Thauera sp. Taxonomy (GTDB): domain Bacteria; phylum Pseudomonadota; class Gammaproteobacteria; order Burkholderiales; family Rhodocyclaceae; genus Thauera. The sequence continues at coordinate 6,400 of JBFGZP010000020.1, read as the reverse complement.
TCCCTGCTGGAATGTCTGGTGTTCGGGGAAGCCGCAGCGCAGGACATCCTGGCCAAGCCGAGAACAGAGCAATCGCAGCTGCCGCACTGGGACGAGAGCCGGGTCACCGACGCCGACGAAGAGGTGGTCATTACCCACAACTGGGCGGAATTGCGCCGCGCGATGTGGGACTACGTCGGCATCGTGCGCACGACCAAGCGCCTGAAGCGCGCGCAGCATCGCATTCGGCTGCTGGCGCGCGAGATCCACGAGTTCTACTCGAATTTCCGCGTGACCAACGACCTGATCGAACTGCGCAACCTGGTCGTTACGGCGGACCTGATCGTCGCCTGTGCCCTTCGCCGCAAGGAAAGCCGCGGCCTGCACCACTCCCGCGACTACCCCGGCATCGATCAGCGGGCACGCGAAACCGTGCTGCGTCCGTCGTCCAGTCGCGCTCGCCGCTGATCGGGCTCAGGCCGCGACAGTGGCCTTGTGCCGCAGCCAGATCCTGAGCAGTCGCCACTGGCCCGGCGGCAGGTTCGCCGGCACGAGCATCATCGCCTCACGGTCGGCGTCGACCCGCCCCTGCCTGTCGTCGCTGCCCGCAGCCTCGAGATGCAGCCAGAGCACCCACGCCGAATCAACCGAACTGCCGAGCACGCGGTAGTCCTGCCAGTCGTCACCCCGACGCCGGCCCAGAACGCCGTCGGCACCCAGCGCGAGCTCGACCTCGCGCTTGCGCGACTCGGCGCGCCATCCGTGAAACGCCGAAAGCACGATCAGGAGCAGCGCCACCAGGCCCGGCAGCACGGAAATCGCGCCCGACGGCGCGGGCGTGAAGATCGGCTGCAGCGCTGGAGAATGAAAGAGCGCCATCCCGGCGGCGATGTGCGCGGCCAGGACTGGCACCAGCACGCCCCGCGCGGGGCGCAAGGATATGTTCAGCGGGAAGCGCATGGCCCCGCCATGCCGCGTCGGATCAAACCCGACGGAACACCAGGGTTCCGTTCGTGCCGCCGAACCCGAAGTTGTTCTTCATCGCGAGGTCGATCTTCATCGGCCGCGCGACGTTGGCACAGTAATCCAGGTCGCACTCCGGATCCTGGTCGAAGATGTTCATCGTCGGCGGCGACACCTGGTTGTGAACGGCCAGCACGGTGAAGATCGACTCCAGCCCGCCGGCACCGCCAAGCAGGTGGCCGGTCATCGACTTGGTCGAGTTCACGACGAGCTTTTTCGCTGCATCGACACCGAAAGCCAGCTTGATGGCGTCGGTTTCGTTCTTGTCGCCGAGCGGCGTCGAGGTACCGTGGGCGTTCAGGTAATGAATCTCGTCGGCATTGACCCCGGCATCCTTCATGGCATTGAGCATGCTGCGCCGCGGGCCATCGGTGTCCGGTGCAGTCATGTGGTACGCATCACCGCTCATGCCGAAGCCGCCCACTTCGGCGTAGATCTTCGCCCCGCGCTTGACGGCATGCTCATACTCCTCGAGCACCAGCACCCCCGCGCCTTCGCCGAGGACGAATCCATCCCGGCCCTTGTCCCAGGGCCGGCTCGCCGTCGCAGGGTCGTCGTTGCGGGTGGACAGCGCCTTGGCCGACGCGAAACCGCCGATGGCGAGCGAGGTCACGGTCGATTCGGCCCCACCGCACACCATTACGTCGGCATCGCCATATTCGATCATGCGCGCACCGAAGCCGATCGCGTGCAGGCCGGTGGTGCAAGCGGTGACAACCGCAATATTGGGACCCTTGAGGCCGAACATGATCGACAGGTTGCCCGAGATCATGTTGATGATGGTGCCGGGAATGAAAAACGGCGAGATCTTGCGCGGACCGCCGGCAAGATACTCGTCGTGCGTCTCCTCGATCATCGGCAGGCCGCCGATGCCCGACCCGATATTCACGCCGATACGATCGGCATTGGATTCGTTGACCTCGATCCCGGAGTCGCGGAAGGCCTGGATGCCGGCCGCCATGCCGTAATGGATGAAGACATCCATCCGGCGCGCCTCTTTCGGCGACAGATAGGCCGACACGTCGAAGCCCCGGACTTCGCCGGCAATGCGAGCCGAAAAGGCGCTGGCGTCGAAACGTGTGATGGGGCCGATGCCGCTCTTTCCGGCAAGCAGGTTTTCCCATGCTTCGGGAACAGTATTGCCGACCGGCGAGACGAGTCCCAGACCGGTGACGACGACTCTACGACGCGACACAGGCAACTCCGTAAGGAATCAAGACAGTGAAACAGAATTATTCCGGATCCCGCGTTAGCGGAATCCGGAATGAAGGCATTTACTTCTTGAGGTGGGCGCTGACGTAGTCGACCGCCTGCTGAACGGTGGTGATTTTCTCGGCTTCCTCGTCCGGAATCTCGCACTCGAACTCTTCTTCCAGCGCCATTACCAGTTCCACGGTGTCCAGCGAATCCGCGCCAAGATCATCCACGAACGAAGATTCGATCTTGATCTCCGATTCGTTTACGCCAAGTTGTTCAGCGACGATCTTCTTGACGCGCTGTTCGATGTTCTCCATGAACTAACTCCTTCCCTGAGGGTTGCAGGTGTAGTGAAAAAAGCCGGCGTATTCTACCAAAATGGCCAGGAACCGCTATCCCGCCCGGCAATCAGGACATGTACATACCGCCATTGACGTGCAGGGTGGTGCCGGTGACATATGCCGCGGTGGGTGAAGCGAGGAATGCAACGGCTCCCGCGATCTCTTCCGGACGACCGAGGCGACCGAGTGCGATGTTGCCCAGCAGTGCGTCGCGTGCCGCTTCGGGCATCGCGCGCGTCATGTCAGTATCGATGAAACCGGGGGCGACGCAATTGACGGTGATATTGCGGCTGCCGAGCTCGCGCGCGAGCGCCCGGCTCATGCCCGCCACGCCGGCCTTGGCCGCCGCATAGTTGGCCTGGCCGGGGTTGCCGGCGCTCGCCACCACCGAAGTGATGTTGATGATCCGCCCCTGGCGCGCCTTCATCATGCCGCGCATCACGAGCTTGCTCATGCGGAAGACCGCGCGGAGGTTGGTATCGACCACCACATCCCATTCGTCGTCCTTCATACGCATGGCAAGGTTGTCGCGGGTGATGCCGGCGTTGTTCACCAGGATGCCGATCGTGCCGAAGCGCTTCTCGATTTCGCCGACCAGCGCTTCACAGGCCTCGGCGTCGGTGACGTCGAGCGCCATGCCGCCACCCTTGCAGCCGGCCTCGGCAATCGCCTTGTCGATATCTGCTGCGCCGGACCCGGAAGTAGCCGTGCCCACCACGGTGGCCCCCAGACGCCCCAGTTCGAGCGCGACCGCCCGACCGATACCGCGCGAAGCCCCCGTCACCAGCGCAACCTGCCCTTCGAGCGAAAAACTCATTGTCCTTGCCTCACCGCCGCAATCGCTTGTTCCAGGCTGGCCGCATCGTGCGCGGAACCACCCTCCACATTCTTCGCAATGCGCTTCGTCATGCCGGCGAGCACCTTGCCCGGACCGCATTCGATGACGTGGCTCATGCCCCGGCTACCCATCTGCTCGATGATCTCGATCCAGCGCACCGGTGAGAATGCCTGCCGTACCAGGGCATCGCGAATCTTTCCTGGATCATCATAGACCGCAACATCGGCGTTGTTCAGTACATCGATGCGGGGTGCCGCGATCGCCACCCCGGCGAGGCGCTCGGCCAGGCGCTCGGCGGCCGGACGCATGAGGGCGCAGTGAAAGGGAGCGGATACCGGCAGCAGGACGGCACGCTTGGCGCCCTTGCCCTTGGCTGCTTCCACCGCGCGCTCGACCGCGGCCTTGGCGCCTGCGATCACGATCTGGCCGGGCGCATTGAGGTTTGCCGCCTCGACCACCTCGCCCTGCGCTGCTTCGGCGCAGGCCGCGCGGACAGCATCGACGTCCAGCCCGAGCAAGGCCGCCATCGCGCCCTCGCCTGCTGGAACGGCCTCCTGCATGGCCTGGGCGCGATAGCGCACCAGTGGCACGGCATCGGCGAATGCGATCGCCCCCGCAGCGACCAGCGCGGAATACTCACCCAGACTATGCCCGGCGAGCATCGCCGGCTGCGGGCCACCCGCCGCCTGCCAGGCACGATAGGCTGCAACGCCCGCCGTCAGCATGAGCGGCTGGGTGTTGACGGTCAGCGCCAGGCGTTCGGCGGGACCGCTGCAGACCATCTCCCACAGGTCGTCGCCGAGCGCATCGGAGGCCTCGGAAAAGGTTTCGCGAATCACCGCGGACTCACCATAGGCGGCCATCATGCCGACGGCCTGGGAACCCTGGCCGGGAAAAACCAGCGCAAATGCCATGCTTGCCCTCCGCTTGTCAGTAATTGAAGAAGCTCCGTCGGCGTGCGACGTCCGTTCAGAGATCGATCAGCGCGGCGCCCCAGGTGAAGCCGCCGCCGACGCCTTCGACGATGATGCGGTTGCCCGGACGCACGCGTCCGTCACGCACCGCCTGATCCAGTGCCAGCGGAATCGACGCCGCGGACGTGTTGCCGTGCCGGTCGACCGTTGTGATGACGTTCTCCATCGACAGCCCGAGACGCTTCGCCGTGGCCTGGATGATGCGGATGTTGGCCTGATGCGGAATCAGCCAGTCCACGCTGTCGGGGCCCGCCCCGACCTGCTTCAGAACCTCGTTGGCGACATCACCGAGCACCTTCACTGCGAACTTGAACACCGCCTGCCCATCCATGCGCAAGAACGGGTCGCCGATGACCTGACCGGAGGCGACGCCACCGGGGACGCACAGGATCGGGTGGTGACTGCCGTCGGCATGCAGCGCACTGGTACGAATGCCGGGCCGGTCGGTGGCCTCGAGCACCACGGCGCCGGCACCATCGCCGAACAATACGCAGGTGGCTCGATCGGACCAGTCGAGGATGCGAGAGAAGACCTCCGCACCAATGACGAGGGCGCGCTTGTGACTGCCTGAACGGATGAACTTCTCCGCCACGGTCAGGGCATAGACGAAGCCGCTGCAGACGGCCTGCACATCGAAGGCCGCACTACCGTTGCGGATACCGAGTTTGGCCTGGACCAGCGCCGCCGTACTGGGAAAGATGTAATCCGGCGTCGAGGTGGCGACGATGATCAGATCAATGTCGTCCGGCTCACAGCCAGCCGCTTCGATGGCACGCTCGGCCGCGGCGCGGGCAAGATCGCTGGCGCCGACATCGGCCGCGGCGAGATGACGGCTGCGAATACCCGATCGGGTCGCAATCCACTCGTCGGACGTGTCGATGCCGCGGGCGACAAGGTCGTCGTTGGTGACCGGCTCACCCGGCAGATAGCTGCCGGTGCCCGCGATCCGTGCGTAGATCATGCTTTCACCTCGTTCATGGCCGCCATGCGGTCAGTGATGCGCTCGATCAGGCGGTTGCCTGCGGCATCGGCCGCACGTGCCAGGGCGTTCTCGAAACCCAGCGCATCGGCCGAACCGTGACTCTTGAGCACCACGCCGCGAAGTCCGAGCAGCGGTGCGCCGTTGTAGCGACGGTGATCGACCCGGCGCTTGAACCGATTCAGCACCGGCAGCGCCACCAGAGCCGCAAGCTTGCTGAGCAAGTTGCGGCTGAATTCTTCACGCAGGAATGCGCCGAGCATCTGCGCCAGACCTTCGGATGTCTTCAGCGCGACGTTGCCCACAAAACCGTCGCAGACCACGACCTCGGCCGTGCCCTTGTAGATATCGTCCCCCTCGACGTTGCCACAGAAGTTCAATCCGCTGTTGCGCAGCAACTCGGAGGCTTCCTTGACCACTTCGTTGCCCTTGATCGCCTCTTCGCCGATGTTGAGCAGACCGACGCGCGGCCGCTCAACGTGCTCGACAGCCGCCACCAGCATGGCGCCCATGATGCCGAACTGCAACAGGTGTTCGGCCGAACAGTCCACGTTGGCGCCGAGATCGAGCACATAGGTGTGCCCCTTCATCGACGGCAGCACGCTGGCGATCGCGGGCCTGTCGATGCCGGGAAGCGTCTTGAGAACGAAACGGGAAATGGCCATCAGCGCGCCGGTGTTGCCGGCGGAGACGGCGGCCGAAGCCTGCCCCGACTTGACCAGATCGATGGCGACGCGCATCGACGAGTCTTTCTTGTTCCGCATCGCGATCGCGGGGGGATCATCCATGGTGACCACCTCCGAAGCCGGTTGCAGCTTCAGGCGGGGGCCGAAATCGGACAGGGCAGCGCCGAGGAAAGGCTGCAAGGCCTCCTCGCGACCGACCAGAATCGCATTCGCATCGGGGTGACTGCGCAGAAAGGACAGCGCAGCCGGCACGGTCACGACCGGGCCATGATCGCCACCCATGCAGTCGATTGCAATGGTGACACCCATCGGCATCTCGCGTGATTCAGGGAGTGAGTCGGAAAAAAAGCGGCGCAGGCGCAATGCGCCCTGCGCCGCCCTTG
>JBFGZP010000019.1:0-20724 GCA_041586695.1 Thauera sp. | reverse complement strand
GCAGTCGATCATCCCGGTGTCGACCGGCCTGGCCCGTGGCGTCGAAAGGCTGTTGCCAGAGCTCGCCGGCAAGGTCCAGGCCAAGGCGATCCGTGTTCCGACCCACAACGTTTCCGCCATCGACATGGTGCTGTCGCTCGGCCGCGAAATCAGTGCGGCGCAGCTCAACTGCCTGCTTCGCGAAGCGGCAACGGGCCCCTACAGCGGACTGATCGCGTATTCGGACGAACCCCACGCCTCGATCGACTTCAACCACGATCCGCACTCGGCGATCGTCGACGGCGGACAGACGAGCATGGTCGGCCCGCGCCTGGCGAACCTGATGGTGTGGTTCGACAACGAATGGGGATTCGCCAATCGCATGGTCGATGTCACGCGACACTGGCTCGGGCTGCGCGGCTGAAACGTGCGTGCCCGGCACCAGTTAACCACGATCAAGTTAATGAACCGCCGCGCCGCATAGACTGCGGCGCATGGATCAGACAAGCGTCACCCTCGCACCGACCACTGCCGCGGGCCTGCCGTCCACGTCGCCCCGACTGGCGGGCGATCTGGCGATCTGGTTCTTCATCCTCGCCGAGTTGCTCGCCTTCGGCGTGTTCTTCGCCGCCTACGCCTTCACCCGCGCCAGCAACCTCGAACTCTTCATCACCGAACAGCAGGCGCTGAATCGCGACGCGGGTGCGCTGAACACCGTGCTGCTGCTCACCGCCAGCTACTTCGTGGTGCGCGCGGTGCAGGCCGCCGAGGCCACCCGCGCGGCGCAAAGCGCGCGCTGGCTGCTCGCCGCCATCGGCTGCGGAGCGGGCTTCGTCGCGGTGAAGCTCGCCGAGTACTCGACCGCGTTCGAACAGGGCGTGAGCCTGTCGAGCAGCCCTTTCCACATGTTCTATCTGTCGCTCACCTTCTTCCATTTCATGCACGTCATCCTCGGCCTGGTGATCCTCGCCGCGATGTGGAACGGCGCGCGACAGGGGCGCTATCGGCCGGGCGACATGAACGGACTCGAGACCGGCGCCGCGTACTGGCATATGGTCGATCTGGTGTGGCTGATCCTGTTCCCACTCGTCTATGTCATCAACTGAGGAGAACGGCATGAGCGCCGACGTTCATGGCACCCCGACACGCGCCACCGTCCTGTGGGCGATGCTGATCGGCGCCACCCTGCTCACCTGGTCAATGGGAGAAGGCGGCCTCGGTGGCCCCCTGACCCTTGCGATCCTCGCGTCGATTTCCCTGTGGAAGGGCGCGGTGGTCCTTCTCGACTTCATGGCCCTGCGCCACGCGCCGCTGCTGTGGCGCGCACTGACCCTTGGCTGGATGGTGCTCGTCTGGGCACTGATCGGCATCGCCTATTGGAAAGGACTCGCACGATGAAACCCGACACGCCGCATCTCGACATCCCGTTCTACCAGGCCGCCGGTGATGAAGCCGCGGTGTTCGAACATGCCTGGAGGAACCGCCTGCCCCTGCTGATCAAGGGGCCCACCGGCTGCGGCAAGACGCGCTTTGTCGCCCACATGGCGGCGCGCCTCGGGCTGCCGCTGTACACGGTGGCCTGCCACGACGACCTCACTGCAGCCGACCTCGTCGGCCGCCACCTCATCGGCGACGGCAGGACCGTATGGTGCGATGGCCCGCTGACCCGTGCCGTGCGCGAGGGCGGCATCTGCTATCTCGACGAGGTCGTCGAGGCGCGCAAGGACACCACCGTCGTTTTGCACCCGCTGGCCGACGACCGCCGCCTCCTGCCGATCGACCGCACCGGCGAACTGCTCGAAGCGCCGCCGAGCTTCATGCTGGTGGTGTCGTACAACCCCGGCTACCAGAATCTGCTCAAGGGCATGAAGCCGTCGACGCGACAGCGCTTCGTCAGCCTGCGCTTCGACTTCCCGCCGCCCGCGCAGGAAGAGGCGATCGTCATCGGCGAAACCGCGTGCACACCCGACCTCGCCCGCCGCCTGGTGGGAATCGCCGGTGCCCTGCGCGCACTCAAGGACCGTGACCTGGAAGAAGCGGCCAGCACCCGGCTGCTGATCTATGCCGCGCTGCTGATCAAGGACGGCATGGACCCGGTCGCCGCCTGCCGCGTGGGTATCGTCGAGAGCCTCACCGACGACGCCGAAGTGGCCGAGGCGCTGATGGAAGTGGCTGCGGCCACGTTCGGCAGATGAGCCGGGCGTCGACACCGCCGTCGAGCACTGCCCGATGACGATCGAACGGCCCGATCCGCTGCGCAACGCGCTGCCCGGTCCGCCGCTGGCGATCGCGGCCGAGGCGCTGTTCCTGATCAACCTCATGCTGCTCCCCGGGCTCGCCTTCGCGATCCTGCTCGTGCTGTGGTTCGTGCACCGCAATCATGCCGATCCACTGGTGCGCAACCATCTGCGCCAGACGGCAATGACGTGCATCTGGGGCGGCATGCTGCTGGTCACGATCAGCATCGGCATCTTCCTGCTCGGCGGCTTCGACAACCCCTGGTCGTGGGTCATCGGCGTGCTGTACTTCACCTTCGTGCACTCGACGCTGATCCTGCTCGGGGTGCTCGGCCTGTCGCGCGCGATCAACGGCCGCAGCTGGCGCTACCCGCTGCTCGGGCCGCGCGAGGAGCGCTAGGGTGGCTTCGGGACCCGGGACGCTCCCCTCCTCGACGCCACGCGCGGCGCAAGGCCGGGTGATCCCGATCGCCCGCGCCGACACGCCCCCCCGGCGTTCGCTGCAGGGCCGCCGCCTCGCCTTCCAGCTCGGCTTCTTCGCCCTGTTCGTCCTCGCCCCGGTATTCGACCTCCTGCGCTACGACCTCACCAGCGGCCACGCCTGGCTGCTCGGCTTCGAATGGCGACTCGGCCTCGACGACTTCCTCGCCGGCCGCATCGGTGCGCTCGAGGCCGGCGCCAAGCTCGTGCTGCGCCTGTTCCTGCCCTTGCTCGGTGGCGCCGCGCTGTTCCTGTGGGCGGCGTGGAAGTGGGGCCGGCTTTACTGCGGCTGGCTGTGCCCTCATTTCTCGGTGGTGGAAACCATCAACAGGCTGATGGCGCGTGCCTCCGGCAAGCCCAGCGTATGGGAGAAGAGCGCCCTTCCGCCTTGGAAGGCGGACGGCAGCCCGACCCGCGTCGACGCGCGCTGGTGGGGTGTGGTCGTGCCGGTGGCGATCGGTTTCGCCTTCACCTGGGCGGTGGTGCTGCTGACCTACCTGCTGCCGCCGGCCGAGGTCTACGGCAATCTGTTCGAGGGCGCGCTCACGCGCAACCAGTTCATTTTCATCACCGCCGCCACCGTGGTGCTGAGCCTCGAGTTCCTCTTCGCCCGCCACCTGTTCTGCCGCTACGTGTGCGCAGTCGGCCTGTTCCAGAGCCTGTCGTGGATGGCCAACAAGGGCGGCATGGTGGTCGGCTTCAAGCGCAGCCGCGCCACCGAGTGCGCCAGCTGCCTGCCCGACCGCCAGTCCGCCTGCGATGCGGTGTGCCCGATGCGCCTCACGCCGCGCAACATCAAGCGCCACATGTTCACCTGTACCCAATGCGCGCAGTGCATCGACGCCTGCGCCCAGACGCAGAAGGAAAACCCCGATGGGCCACTGCTGGCCTGGGTATCCGGCGAGGCAGCGCGTCAGAACGAAGCCGGCTTTCGCGCCGGGAAGGAGCGTTGAGCCATGGAAGAAGTTGTCGGCAAGCTCTGGCACCGCTTCATCACGCGGGCCGCCGGCGGGCACTATCCGGCCGCCGCCGTCAGCCTGAAGGACGTCGAACGCGTAGTCGGGGTGCTCTTCCGCGCACTCGGCGGCGACTCCGGCCTGCGCGTAGCCGCCGCGACAGACGATACGCACGGCGCACGCCGCAGCCTGCTTGCCCGCATCGCCGGCGCCGATGAGCGCATCGCCCGCGCGCGCATGGATATCACCACGCTGCGTCTGCCGGCGCAAATCGACGCCCTGCCCGAGCGCGCCCTCAACCGCGACCTCTACCTGTGGCTCGCGGCGCAGGCCGCCGGCCATGCCCAGGCAGACGACGTCGCCGAACCGGCCGCTGCCGCGCACGCAGAAGGAATGCAGGCCGCTCCGAGTGCGGCCACCGACGACGACGCCAGCGCCGAGTTGCAGCGCAACCAGCGCGCCACCCTATGCGCGCTGCAGCGCTGGCCAGGCCTGGAGCCACGCTATCGGCGCCTGGTGGACGCGGTGCTCAGGCAACGCCCCGACCCGGCGAAGCTGCCCGCGCCGGAAGCGGAGCGCGAACGCCTCATCCGTCGCGCGCTGCAGGTCCCGGGCAGCGTGCTCGCGCTACCCGCCCTGCCGCCCAAGGCCTTGCCAACCCAGCCCGTCCTCCTGTGGTTGAGCGACTTCGGCGGCGCGGCGAATGGCCAGGCAGGCACCGGCGCCGGTGCGGAAAGCGCGGACGGCGGCAACAGCCGCCCGGGCGACGGCGACACCGCCCGCCAGGCTCACCGCGTGGAACGCGTGGAGCAACCGCAGGAAAAGCACGGCATGCTGATGATCTTCCGCGCCGAGAGCCTGCTTTCGGTCGCCGAGTTCATCAAGGTCAATCGCAGCAGCGACGACGAGCCGGACGACAACGCCGCCGATGCCGCCGCCAACCTCGATCACCTGTCGCTCGCGCGCGACGAGGAGCGCATCGCCACCAAGGTCCGCTTCGACCTCGACCTGCCGTCGGCGGCCGAGGACGACGTGGTGCTCGGAGAAGGCATTCCGCTGCCGGAGTGGGACTACCGCAAGAGCCTGCTGCGCGAGGACCACGTGCGCCTCATCGAGCTCACCGCCTCCGCACGCGACCCGCGCGCCGCGCCGACACCGCTGCCGTCGCACCTGCGCCGCACCGCGCGCCGCCTGCACCGCCAGTTCGCCGCGCTGCAGCCCGGGCGCCGCTGGCTGAAGGCGCAGACCGACGGCAGCGAACTCGACGTCGATGCCGTCGTGCGCGCCGCCACCGACCGCGCCACCGGCCAGCACCCCTCGGACCAACTCTACCTGTCGCTGGAAAAACGCGAACGCGACCTCGCCTGCCTGGCGCTCGCCGACCTGTCGCTGTCGACCGATGCGTGGATTTCGTCCGAGGCGCGCGTGATCGACGTCATCCGCGATTCGCTGCTGCTCTTCGGCGAGGCGCTCAGCGCCACCGGCGACCGCTTCGCGCTGTGCGGCTTCTCGTCGGTGAAGCGCGCCAATGTGCGCTTCCACCGCATGAAGGACTTCGACCAGCGCTTCGACGACCGCGTGCGCGGCCGCGTCATGGCGATCAAGCCCGGCTACTACACCCGCCTCGGCGCCGCCATCCGCCACGCCACCTCGATGCTCGAGAAGCAGACGGCTGCCCGGCGCATCCTGCTCATCCTGTCCGACGGCAAGCCCAACGACCTCGACCTCTACGACGGCCGCTACGGCATCGAGGACACCCGCGTCGCCATCATCGAGGCGCGCAGCCGCGGCATCGTGCCCTTCTGCGTCACCATCGACCGCGAAGGCGCCGGCTACCTTCCCCATCTCTTCGGCCCGGCCGGCTTCGCGGTGATCCGCAAGCCCGACGAGCTGCCCGCCCGGCTGCCGATGTTCTACGCCCAGCTCACGAGGTGACGCGATGAACCAATGTGACACGCTCCAGCGAGCCTCTGCCGACCCCCCTGCCCCGCCCGCCAGCGCCGTATCCGAGCTCGCGCGCCTGTGCCGGCTTCTCGCGCAGGCTCCGCTCTTCAACGGCCTCGCCGGCGACGACATCGCGCGTTTGGCGCGCGGCGTGCGCGAGCTCAGGGTGGCCAAGGGCGACATCCTGTTCCACCGTGGCGACCCCTGCCTCGGCTTTCATCTCCTCCTCGCCGGCCAGGTCAAGCTCGCCTTCATCTCGTCAGAAGGCAACGAGAAAGTGGTCGAGATCCTGGGCCCGGGACAGACCTTCGGTGAAGCGGTAATGTTCATGGACAAGCCCTACGTCGTCATGGCGCAGGCGCTCACCGACGCCCAGCTCATCCACATCGGCAAGGAGGTGTTCTTCGACGAAATGGCCTGCGACCCGCTGTTCTGCCGCAAGATCATCGCCGGGCTCGCGCAGCGCCTGCACCACCTGATGGCCGACGTCGAAAGCTATTCGCTGCGCTCGGGGCGCGAGCGCGTCATCGGCTACCTGTTGCGCGAAGAAGAGTCCGACGGCGAGCCGGCGCAGAGCGGTCGCGTATCGATTCGGCTGCCCACCAGCAAGGGAACCATCGCCTCGCGACTGAACCTCACCCAGGAGCACTTTTCCCGCATCCTGCACGAACTGTCCGACGCCGGACTGATCGAGGTCGAAGGGCGAATCATCCACATCCCGGAGATCGGCAGGCTGCGCCTGAGCCTGAGCTGAGGCCGCGGCGATGCATCGCCTCAGCGGCGCGGATCGGGTCAGGTCTCGGTCAGTTTCATCAGGATGTCGGCGTACCATGCACAGTTCAGCCCGAGCGCCTCGTCGAACCTGAGGTCGCGGCTGACGTCGAGCCGGGCCGAATGCACGCCGAGCAGAATCCACGGCAGATCGTCATGCTCGAGTGCGCCATCGGTTGCGCGGATCACCACCGGCGCGCCGCTGCCGCCGCGATGCGTCCGCGCATCGGTGAGGAAGTAGCCTTCGCCCTGGAAGCGCAGGCCGAAGGAAGAGGCGATCCCGGCCTGACGGACTACCGGCAGGTGGTGCAGCCAGTCGTGAAAACCGAGCGGGAATCCGACCACGAGGACGGAGGAGCCGACCTCCACCTGCAAGTTCGGCTCATTGAGATGCTCCGGTCCGAAGGCCCGGTAAACCGCCGTGGCGGGAAGGGCAGGACGCTCGAGTTCGATCACCGCCACGTCGATGCCGCCGGCCGAGTCGGCACCCTGCCGCCACAGGGACAGCCCATTGCGGTAGAGCGGGATCGAGAAACCGATCGATTTCGCCATGTTCGACGGGTCGACATGCAGTTCGATTTCGAGCCGATCGGGGAAGTGACGACTGGGCGCATCGATCATCACGTGGCGGCTCGTCACCAGGAACAGCCGCTCGTCGCGCATGAAGAAGAATCCGCTGGCGTTCGTGAGCTGGCGCTGCCCGGCGAAGGTGAACACCCGGGCAGCGGTGAGCAGGATGGACTCGATGATCAAGGCGCTTCAGCCAACCATCTTCCTGCGCGTCTCGTGTCGCTCCTGGGCTTCGACGGTGAAACTCGCCGTGGGCCGCGCAATCAGCCGCGCCACGCCTATCGGCTCGCCGGTCTCCTCGCACCAGCCGTAGCTGCCGTTGTCGAGCCGGGCGAGAGCCTCGTCGATCTTGTGCAGCATCTTGCGCTCGCGGTCGCGAACCCTCAGTTCGAGGGTGTGATCCTCCTCGAGCGAGGCGCGGTCGGACGGATCGGGGGTGGTTTCGTAGATCTGCAGGTGCTCCGTGGTGGCCTTCGCCGCACCGAGCAGGGCGTCGCGCTCGGCGCACAGGCGCGCGCGAAAGAACGCGATCTGGCGCGCCGACATGTAGTCGTCGGCGGGCGCGGCCAGCATCTCCTCGACGGTCGGCAACGACTCGTCGGTCTTGTCGGTCTTGTCGGTCTTCGTCATGGCTCGATCTCCCGCCGTTCGGGGGCCGAATGGCCCTGGCTCATCTGCTTACCATACACGCCAATGCCCCCGCCGTGGGAAGGGAAAGCCAGCAATGTGCGACCTACGTCATGAGCTGCTCGACCGCCGGCATCGTGCGGCCCGGCACGACTACAGCCGCATGGCAATATCGAGCACGGGTCGTGTTCACCGCCCTGCCCCTCCTGCACCTGCAGGGGAGCATTCGAGGATGCGCGAGCACGCGCTGCAGCGGGCGCTAGAATGATGCCCTAGCCCCTCGATCCAGAACAGCCCATGCGTGTCCTTTCCGTCATCCCGCCGATGACGCAGCTCAACACTCCCTACCCCTCGACCGCCTACCTCACCGGTTTCCTGCGCTCGAGAGGGATCGATGCGGTGCAGGAGGATCTCGCCCTCGCGCTCGTGCTTCGCCTGTTTTCGGTCGAAGGCCTGAAAGCCGTTCGTTCCCGCACCGAAGCCCTGGCGCCACGCAAGCGCTCGGCGAGCGTGAACGCCTTTGTCGACGGCTTCGACCGGTACGCCGCCACCATCACCCCGACGATCGCCTTCCTGCAGGGACGCGACCCGACGATCGCGCATCGGATCTGCAGCCGCAGCCTCCTGCCCGAAGGCCCGCGCTTCGATGCGCTCGACGTCTATATCGACCCCGACGGCGGCGACCCCCTGGCCTGGGCCTTCGGTGCGCTCGGCCTGCAGGACCGTGCCCGCCACCTCGCCACCCTGTACCTGAACGACCTCGCCGACGTGCTGCGCGAGGCGGTCGATCCGCGCTTCGAGTTCGTGCGCTACGCCGAGTCGCTGGCGCAGAGCCAGCCGACTTTCGAGCCCCTGGCGACGGCGCTGGCGGCCCCGCTCACCCTCGTCGACAGCATCCTGAGCGAGCTGACGCTGGCGGCGATCGCGCGGCACGCGCCGCAGCTCGTGCTGGTGTCGGTGCCGTTTCCCGGCGCGGTGTACGCCGCCTTCCGCATCGCGCAGGCGATCAAGGCCCACGATCCGGCCATCGTCACCGTGCTGGGAGGCGGCTTCGTCAATACCGAGCTGCGCGAGTTGAGCGAGCCGCGGGTGTTCGACTATTTCGACTACGTCACGCTGGACGACGGCGAGCGGCCCCTGCTGGCGCTGCTCGATCACCTGCACGGCAAGCGCTCGCGCAAGCGGCTCGTGCGTACCTTTGCGCGCGACGAACACAGCGGCGAGGTCGGCTACCTGAACCTCGCCGAGCCGGACATCGCCTTCGCCGATGTCGGCACGCCCACCTGGGACGGCCTGCCGCTCGACCGCTACCTTTCCCTGCTCGACATGCTCAACCCGATGCACCGCCTGTGGTCGGACGGGCGCTGGAACAAGCTCACGGTGGCCCACGGCTGCTACTGGAAGAAGTGCAGCTTCTGCGACGTCAGCCTCGACTACATCTCGCGCTACGACGGCGCCTCCGCCACCATCCTGGTCGATCGCATCGAAGCCATCATCGCCGAGACCGGCCAGACCGGTTTTCACCTCGTCGACGAGGCCGCTCCGCCCAAGGCCCTGAAGGCACTCGCGCTGGAGCTGCTCGCGCGCGGCATGTCGATCTCGTGGTGGGGGAACATCCGCTTCGAAAAATCCTTCACCCCCGAGCTGTGCCGACTGCTGGCCGACAGCGGCTGCATCGCGATCTCCGGAGGCCTGGAAGTGGCCTCCGACCGGCTGTTGAAGCTGATGAAGAAGGGCGTGTCGGTCGAGCAGGTCGCGCGCGTGACGCACGCCTTCACCGAAGCCGGCGTGCTGGTGCATGCCTACCTGATGTACGGCTTCCCGACGCAGACCGTGCAGGACACGGTGGACGCGCTCGAATACGTCCGTCAGTTGTTCGCCGAGGGCTGCATCCAGTCCGGCTACTTCCACCGCTTCGCGTGCACAGTGCACTCGCCGGTCGGCAAGAACCCGGAGGAGTACGGCGTCATCCTCATGCCTCTGCCGCCGGTGTCCTTCGCCAAGAACGACATCGGCTTCATCGACCCCACGGACGTGGATCACGCCGTACTCGGCGTCGCCCTGAACAAGGCGCTGTACAACTTCATGCACGGCATCGGCCTCGACGAGGACGTGCGCAGCTGGTTCGCCGGCCGCGTGCCGCGCCCGCGCGTGCCGCGCCACTTCATCGAGCGCGCACTGCGCTGATCCGCAGCCAGGTCCGGGAAACCAGCTCGATGCGCGCCGCCCTTCTCCTCGCCAGCGTGGTCGCAGCCCTGCTCGCAGGCTGCGCGCCTAGCTTGTCGCCGCCCGAGTCGGACGGCGACCAGGCACGCATCGAGGCTGCGGCCAGCTTCTACCGGCGCGCCGTGCAGGCGGGCGAGCCGGTCTTTCGCGTCGAACCCGCGCTGTCGCTGGTGGTGATCGAGGTGCGTCGCGACGGCTCGCTCGGTCATCTGGGCCACGACCACGTCGTCGCCAGCCACGATCTGCGCGGCCACATCGCGCCCGATGCGGGCCGCGGCGATCTGCATGTCCGCCTCGACCAGCTCGTCGTCGACGAGCCCTCGCTTCGCACCGAATCCGGCTTCGATACCCAGCCCTCGGCGGCGGCCATCGCCGCCACCCGCAGCAACATGCTGGACAAGACGCTGAAGGCGACGCGCCACCCCTACGCCTTCATTCGTGTCGACAGCGTGGCCACGGACCCCGGCAGCGCCCGGCTCGGGCTTTCGATCACGCTCAACGGCATCACCCGCAGCATGTCGGTTCCCGCACTCACCGAGGCCGACGCCGAGCGCGTGAACATCAGCGGCCAGTTACAGTTGAAGCAGACCGATTTCGGCATCGAACCGTTCTCCATCCTCGCCGGCGCTATCCGGGTCAGGGACGAGGTCGTGGTGCGCTTCCGCATCAGCGCCCATCGAATCGCATTCTGAAGACATAATGCGCGGTGTGACGCGACGCCTGCTTCCAACGGGACGGGCCGGGGGGCGCCGCGGCACCCGGCGCTCCGACATCATGCTTTCGGAATGGTCCGTGCATGATCCTGTCACCGACCATCCGATATTTCGAGCGGTCTTCGCTGCGGAGCAAGCATGCCCCTATCCATTCGCGACTTTCTCACGAGCCTGGCCATCGCGGCCCTGCTCGCCCTCCCCGGCACACCCGGCCTTGCCGGCACGACCGAAGCCTTCACCCTGCCGGCGCAGGACTATGCCGGCTCGCGCGAACGCCAGTACAAGGTGTACCGCCCGGAGGGCCTGGCCGCACCAGCGGCCATGGTGATGGCGCTGCATGGCTGCCGCCAGAATCATGACGACGTGCTGCGCGACTGGGGCCTGACGGCGGCGGCAGACCGCTACGGTTTCCTCCTCGTCACGCCCTTCATCACCAGTTACGACGGCTTTCGCAATCCGAACTGCTGGGGCTTCTGGTTCGACGGCCACCGTCATGAAGGACGGGGCGAGCCGGAAGACCTGCACCGGATCGCGCTGGCGGTGGAGGCAAATCACCAGGTCGATCCGGCGCGACGCTATATCCTCGGCCTGTCCTCCGGGGCGGCGATGACGGCCGTCGCCGCGACGACCCACAACGAATACTGGGCGGCAGCCGCCAGCGCGGCGGGCCTTCCCTACGGCGAGGACGCCACGGCCGTTTCCCTGTCCGGGCGGTGTCCGGGATCGGCGCTGTTCCATGAGGTGCCGCGCGTCGTCGACGACATGGGCCGCGAACGCGACGATGCCTACCCTATTCCGCTCATGGTGTTGCAGAACGAGCGCGACTGCACCGTCCTGCAGCCGGCCGGGCGCAATTTGCGCGATGCCCAGCTGCAGGCCTTTGCGCCTCCCCAGCGCGACAGGCCGGAGACGGCGCTCGCCTCGCTCGGGCCGTGCACGCCGAGCTTCGGCGAGGACTACGGCTGCCGCCACGCGGTCTACACGGCCGATGGTGCCGCCGGCAGCCGTTCGATCGTCGAAACCGTCTTCTACGACGGGCCACAGGCCACCCCGAGCACGACCGACGAGGACCACGGGCACTACTGGATCGGCGGCGAGCAGGGTCGCGACGGCAACTTCGCGCTGCGCAGGGGCCCCAGCTATCCGGACATCGTATGGGATTTCTTTCTACGCCATCCGCGCACCGGGCCCGCGGGCGACCGCCCGCCGAAGCTGGACATCAGCGGCCGCAATCCGCTGCAACTGCCGCTCGGCCAGGCTTTCGCCGATCCGGGGGCGGAGGCCGAGGACGCCGAGGATGGCCCCCTCGTGGTCGAGGCAGACTGCGGCGGCCTCAATACGCAGCGCGTCGGCCGTTATGCCTGCCGCTACCTCGCCACCGACAGCGCCGGCAACACGACCGCGGCCAGCCGCAGCGTCGAGGTCATCGACCCGGCCGTGCCCGAGCCCAGCTGCCGGACCGCGCATGTGTCGCCGGCGATGCACATCTACGCCGGGCGCGCGGTGGCCGCGGGCTGGTTCTTGTCGCGCGCGCTGTCCGCAGCCGACCGCCAGGACATCGGCTACTCGTGGGCGTTCTGGCCCGGCGTGACCCTGCACGAAGGCGAGCCGGGCAAGTGGTATGCCTGGCCCCCCCAGGGCTGCGCCCTGCCTTAGGCGCGAGCCTCAGCCGGCCTTGCCGTCGGTGCGGGCACGCAGAAGGAAAGGCAGGTATTTCCAGGCGTAGAGCACGAAGGCGAGCGACCACGCGGTAGCGGCGAGATGGACGCCGCCGAGGGTCGCCGCCGGAATCGCCGCCACGGTAAGGACCCGCGCCAGCACCGCGACCTGAACCAGCGTGTAGGCTGCGGTTTCCACCGGACCGGCGACGAGCATGCGGCCGGTATGGCCGAGGGCGGTGCGGGTGATCATGCCGATGATCAGACCACCCATCGAGCCGATGGCCAGCGCATGGACGCCGGCCGAGCGCGGCAACAGCCCCCATTGCGCGGCCGCGAGCAGCAGCATTCCCAGCGGAATCCACAGATGGGCCAGGTGCAGGACCCACAGCAAGGGGTTGTGTCGCGCCGCCCAGGGGTTCCAGCCGCCACTGCGTAGAAGTTGCAGCCCGGCCGCAATCAAGGCAACCAGGCCCGCCCAGGAGCCCGCGCCGCCCGCCCACAGGACGAGGGCCGCGGCAGTGCAGGCGATCGCGGCGTAATCGACCGCCTTGTTGCGCCACTGCTTCACCCCGCGCACGGCGTTCGCGGTGAACATCGGCACCACGCGGCCGGCGACGATGGTCTCGAGCAGCACCACCAGTGCCAGGGAGAAGTGCAGCATGGTCAGCGGATCGGCCGCGACCACGCCCAACTGGGCCAGGTGGAAGGCGATGTTCGCCAGCGACAGCACGCTCAGCAGTGCGCCGATGAAGTAGTTGCGCTTGCTCTTCGCGCGCAGCAGCACGACGAAGAACACCGCCGCGCACACCGGCAGAAAGGCCGCGTCCACGAGTGCCGCCAGCGGCCCCGCGCCGAAACCCATGGCCAGGCGCCCGGCCAGCCACAACGCCGCCAGCGCCGCGAGCGGAGCGCCGGTGGGCGTGTCGAGCCCGGTCCACGCCTTGCCGGCGGTGAACAGGAAGCCGACGATCACCGCGGCGGCGAAGCCGAACAGCATTTCGTGCGCGTGCCACCAGAGGCCGGGCATCCGTGTTTCCAGCACGCCGGAGAACACCAGCGCCCACACCGGCACCGCCAGCGCGCCGAACAGCGCCGCCAGCAGGTAGAAGGGCCGAAAGCCGAGCGCGAACAGCGAAAAGGTGTTCGGCGCAATGCGTTTCGTGCTCGGCTCGTCCAGTCGAATCAGTGCCATGCCGTTCTCTCTTGTTCCTCGATATCGGGCCCGCTCGAGCAGCGGATCCCGTCGACGCTGCGCGTTGCCGGCCCTTTGCTCAGTGGCTGGTGCCCTCGTCGCGGCTGATCTTGTTCCACACGTTGTACTTGCCCACCGGCTTGCGCATCGGCAGGCGCTTGACCTCTTCCAGGGTCTGCGCGTCGTACACCACGACCGCGCCCTGGTCTTCCCACAGGCTGGCCAGGGCATAGCGGCCGTCGCGGGTGAATTCGACGTGGGCGAGCGTCTTGCCGGGCTCGCCGCTGATCTCCTTCACCACCTCGAGCGTCTGCTTGTCGATGACCTGCAGGATGTGCTTCGCCTCGCGGCTCATCATCGAGTCGACGAAGGCATAGCGGCTCGCTGCATGGCTGCGCAGGAAGAAGCCGGGCCCGCGGGTGGGGATGCGCTTGACGAGCTCCCAGGTGCTGGCGTCGATCACCGTCACCTCGCCCGACTTCAGGTTGGTGCTCGCCATCACCGTGCGCGGCCTGCCGTCGGCAGCGGTCCATTCCCAGGTGATGCCCGACCCGAGGTGCGGCATGCCTTCGAGCGGCAGGTCGGCGATCTTCTTGCGAACGTCGAGATTGACGACCTGTCCGCCTCCCTCGCGCGACGCACCCATCAGCTCGGCGTAATCCTGGGTGAAGAAGAAGTCGTCCAGCACCTCGTTCAGGACGGTCCGGCGCGGATTCAGGTAGCCAGGTATGAAAGCGCCCTCGCGTTGCTTGTAGTCGTGGATGAAGCCGGTCGGGATGTCCTCGACCGCGCGCGTGTAGCTGATCTCCCACACCTCGGGTACGTCTTTGAGGGCGGCGATGAAGGACTGCCGTGGCGTGGCGTCATAGACCGCGGACACGCGCGAGCTGAGCTTGCCGTCGCGGTCCCTCACCTCGATCGCGCGCAGCAGGTTCAGATCGCCATCGAGCAGCACCAGCGTGTGCGGCAGGTAGTTGGCCACCGCCACGTGCCGACCGTCGGGCGACACCGCGACGTTGCGGGTATTGATGCCGGCGCGGATCTCGGCGACGACCTTGAGGTTCCACAGGTCGAACTTGGTGATCCAGCCATCGCGCGAGCCGAAGAACACGTAGCGCCCGCCCTCGGCGAACTTCGGCCCGCCATGCAGGGCGAAGCGCGACTGGAAGCGGTGGATCGGCTCGAGGCGGTCGCCGTCGAGCACGCTGACGTGATGATCCCCGGCCTCGACCACCAGGAAGAGGTTGAGCGGATCGGCGTCGAACACCGGCTTGTCCGCCAGCGTCGCCGGGTCGACATGCTGGATGCGCGATGCCTTGATGTCGGCCTCGGTCCACCGCGGCGCCGGCGTGACCGGCGTGTAGATCCAGTCCGCCAGCGCGGCGATCTCGCCCTCGCTCAGTTGCGTGCCGAACGCGGGCATCTGCGTCGCCATGCGACCGCCCGCGATCACCGTGGCGGCCTCGGCCTTGCGCAGGCGTGCGAGGTTGTCGGGCAGCAGGGCCGGGCCCATCGCGCCGAGACGGTCGGGCCCATGACAGGCGGCACAGTGTTGCTGGTAGAGCCTGGTCGCGTCACCCGTTGCCATGCCCTCGGCGGCGATGGCGGGGCCGACGGTGGTCGCTGTGACGAAGCCGATCAGGGCGGCAAACAGCGCCTTCATGCGGATACCTGGCGGATGCGGGTCCAGGGCGTGGTCACGACGCGCTCGGCGCCGTAATCGCTTGCGCTGACCCCGATCTCGTCGTCGTCGAGATAGCAGGCCGGGTCTTCGGCCCAGGCGTTGCCGGTGATCTGTTCGGCGCGCACGCGCGAGCTGCCGTTGCAGATCTCGACATAGCGGCAGGCGCCGCAGCGCCCCTGAAGCGTGCGCGGATGCTGCTTCAACCCCGCCAGCAGGGGGTTGGAGAGGTCGTTCCAGATGTCGCCGAAGGCGCGCTCGCGCACATTGCCCAGCGGCACGTGCCACCACATGGTGTCGGGGTGGACCACGCCGAGGTTGTCGATATTCGACACATTGACGCCGCTGGCATTGCCGCCCCACTGCCGCAGCTTCGCCTCGATGTGAGCGGCACTGTCGGGGAAGCGGCGGCGCACCCAGTGCAGCAGGAAGACGCCGTCGGCGTCGTTGTTGCCGGTGACGAATTCCTTGTCGATACCGCGCCGATGCAGGTCGAGGCAGGTCTCGAACAGCAGCTCCATGGCCTCGCGCGTGGTGCGATGGCGGGCGTCGTCGGCGCGGTGCTTGTTGCCGCGCCCGGCGTAGTTGAGGTGGGAGAAATAGAACTTGTCGATTCCCTCGTCCTCCACCAGTTGCAGCAGCGGGCGCAGGTCGTGGGCGTTGTCCTCGGTCATCGTGTAGCGCACGCCGACCTTGATGCCACGCTGCTGGCACAGGCGGATGCCCTTCATCGAGGCCACGAAGGCGCCCTCCTTGCGGCGGAAGCGGTCGTGCGTCGCGGCGATGCCGTCGAGGCTCACGCCCACATAGTCGAAGCCGATGTCGTCGATCGCGCCGATGTTGCTCTCGTCGATCAGGGTGCCGTTGGAGGACAGGCCGACGTAGAAGCCCATGCCCTTGGCCCGGCGGGCAATGTCGAAGATGTCCGGCCGCAACAGGGGCTCGCCGCCCGACAGGATCAGCACCGGCACGCGCGCGGCCTTGAGGTCGTCCATCACCTTGAACACCTCGGGCGTGCTCAGCTCGCCGGGGAAGTCGGTGTCGGCCGAGATCGAATAACAGTGCTTGCAGGTGAGGTTGCAGCGCCGGATCAGGTTCCAGATCACCACCGGGCCGGGCGGGTTGCGCCGCGGGCCGACGGCCGTGGGGTGATCGAGTTCGCGGATGAAGTGGGAGATACGGAACATGGCAGGCCTCCTGAATGCCCTCGATTACACCCGAGACTGCCGCGCAGAAAAATGACGGTGGTCAAGGGGCACGACGGCAAGGCGGGGCGGTCGTCGTATGCCACGCCGGACTGTGGTCCCCGGGCGCGAGCCGCGACGCCGCTCAGGCGCCGATCCGCAGCCCGGTCTTCTTCAGGATTCCGTTCGAGAACAGCACGTCGCGGCGCCGGCAGGCACCGCGGAAATCGCGTTCGATCAGGGCGGCGATCTCGGCCACGCGGGCGAGTGCGGCGTCGCGACTGGCCGCATGCACCATGGCGAAGAGATTGTAGGGCCAGGCCGGAAGATGACGCGGGCGGCGGTAGCAGTGGGTGACGAAGGGCAAGGCACCCACGCGTGCGCCGACCGCGTCGATCACGCCGTCGTCGATGTCCCACACGCTCATGCCGTTCGCCGTGTAGCCGATGGCATAGTGGTTCGGCACCGCGCCGATGCGGCGGATGCGACCGTCGCCCAGCATCGCCGCCAGCCGGTCGCGGACCTCGACCTCGCTGCAACCGACCTGCCGGGCCACGGCCGCATAGGGGCGCGGGACCAGCGGCAAGCCGCCCTGGGTGGCGAGCACGATGCGGCGCTCGATCTCGTCGTCGGCCTGCGCGGCGAAGGCTGCGGCAGTGTCGTTCATCAGGCCTCCAGCTTCATCTCGACGAAGTACTCCTGCTCCTTGGGGAACAGGTGCACCGTCAGACCGGTTTCCGCCTCGATACGCGCGGCGGTGTCGGCGATGGCTGCCCGCGTCTCGGTGGCGAGCACGAACCACATGTTCAGCGAGTGTTCGCGGCGGTAGTTGTGCGCCACCTCCGGGAAGACGTTCACTGCCTCGACCACACGCGCCCAGTCGGCCTCGGGCACCTTCATCGCCGCCAGGCAGAACGCGCCACCCATGCGTTCGATCTGGAACATCGGCCCGAAGCGGGTCAGCACACGCTCGTCGAGCATGGCCTGCAGGCGCGCGATCACCTCGGCCTCGCTCAGGCCGAGCCTGGCGCCGACCTCGGCATACGGTGTTTCGCTGAGCGGGAAGTCACCCTGCAGCGCGTTGATCAGCTTGCGGTCGATCTCGTCCGGCTCGCGTGATGCCGCCACGCTGCGACGGCCCGCGGGCGAGACCACTCCTCCCTCCCTGCTTTCGTCAGGCATGGCATGAACTCCCCGCCGGCGGCAGATAGCAGGCGCCCGTCTGCTTGAAGCGGCGGCAACTGAACAGCACCGCATGCGGACGCGCATCGAGCCCCAATCTGTCGGCAAGCGCGTCTCGCGCGGCAAGGACCTCCTCCCGCGCGCTGCCGTGAATCATGCAGAACAGGTTGTACGGCCACTGCGGAAGCGCGCGACGACGGCTGTAGCACAGCGTCACCTCCGGTTCGGCAGCCAGGCGGCGGCCGATCGACGGCACGATATCGTCAGGGAGGTCCCACACGCACATGGCGTTGGCATCGAGCCCGAGCTCCTGGTGGCGCACCACCACGCCGAAGCGACGGATCAGGCCCTCGGCCACCCAGCGCTCGACGCACTCGAGAGTCTTGGCCTCGCTCAGGCCCACCCGCTCGCCGAGCGCGGCGAACGGCGCCGGCACCAGCGCCAGGCCGGGCTGGAGCGCAGCGATCAGGTCTCGCTCGACCGCGCTCAGCATCGGCGCCGAACCGGGCAAGGCCGCGGCCTGCGTCGCGCAGCGAGTACGCGCCTGCCCGGCATCGGCGGCGAGATCGAAGCCGAGGTCGATGTGGAACTCGTGTTCCATCGGCAGCACGATCACCGCGCAGCCGGTATCGGCTTCGATGCCGCGGACGACCTGCTGCAGATGAGCCTCCGACGCCGCGGTGACGACGAACCAGAGGTTGAAATGGTGTTCGCGCTGGTAGTTGTGATTGATCGCCGCCTCCCGGCTCACCCGCTCGGCGACGGCTTCCAGCCGGTCGGGCGGTGCCGCGAGCGCCGCCAGCGCACTCGCGCCCAGCCTGCGCGGCGCGAACACGGCACCGATGCGGCTTACCACCCCATCCCGCACCAGCGCGCGATAGCGTTCGATCACCGCCGCCTCGTCGACACCGACGGCCTTGCCGATATGCGCAAACGGCTGCGCAACGAGCGGCAGGCCGCGCTGCCAGTCGTTGAGCAGGTGGAAATCCGTGGGGTCCATTGCAGCGGGAAGAGTGACGGTGCGCATGTTCAGAAGCCCGTGCGCGCGGCGCGGCTGGTGAAGAAGATGCCGCTCGGGCTGGCCGCGGCAAGGGCGCCGAGCGGCCTGCGGCTGCCGGTGTCATAGACTACGATGCGATTGTCGTCGCGGGCGGACAGCCAGACGGCCTCGCCCCTGGGGGTGAACTCCATGTGCAGGATTGCACGCCCCGGCTGCAGGGTTTCGACCACGCTGTTGTCCAGGGTATCGATAACCTGTACCCAGCCATTGTCGGGGAAGGCGAAGTTCACCCACACTTCGCGACCATCGGGGCGGGCCATCACGAACACCGGCTGGCTCTTCACCGCAATTCGACTCACCTCTTCCCAGCTACGGGTGTCGACCACCAGCACTTCATGCCGGCCGATCGCGGGCAGATAGGCGCGCCCGCCGGCGATCGCCCAGCCGCGCAGGTGCGGCATCTTGTACACCGGCAGCGGCGCCTCGCCCCTGCCGTAGCCGGCGAGCACCTTGCGCACACCCTTCTCCGGCTGCCACAGGTCGAGCATCGCCAGGCCGTCCTCGCCGAATAGGCCGGCGATGTAGTAGCGGCCGTCGGGGGTCACGAGCGCGTCATAGGGCTGCTTGCCGGCGGCGAAGCGCTCGGTTTTCGGGTTGCCGGGGTCCGACAGGTCGGTCACGCGGATCTCGCCGGCATCGAACAGCGAGTAGACGAATCGGTTGCCCGGCAGATCGGCGAGGCCGACCACCTTCGAGCGCTTGCCCTCGCTGCCGTAGTCGGCCGGGACGTCGGCGAGCAGTTCGAGCGTGTCGGCGTCGAAGGCCTTGATGCCGCCCGGCTCGTAGTTCTGCGCGACGACGATGCGCCCGTCCTGCGAGATCGCGCCCCCGATCGCATTGCCGGCCTGCACCACCCGCGCGACGATGCGCGCGGCGAGCACATCGACTTTTGTCAGTCCGCCGTCACGGCCGAAGACGAAGGCGTAACGCGCGTCGCGCGAGAACACCACCGAAGCGTGCGACAGGTCCCCCAGCCCCTCGACCTCGGCCAGCACGGTGCGACCGGAGGTCTCGACGACCTTGAGGCGACCGTCGGCACGCTCGATGACGACGCCGAGGTCGCCCGTTCCACGCGCTGCCGTTTGCGGCATCGTGGTACACGCGGACAGCAGCAGGACCATGGCGGAGAGCACCATCACCCACACCAGGGGCGGCGCGAGACGGGCGGATTGTGGTGCGGACATGAAAGCTCCTGCGGATTCAGTTCGTGGGCGCGGCTGCGGTGGCACCGCCGTCGGCGGGGAAGCCGCGCATCAGCTGATCGACGATCCAGCTCGCCTCCGCTTCGCTGACGATGCCCAGAAAGGGCGGCATCGGCGTGCCCGGGCGACCGCCGACGATGGTGGCGACCAGGCCCTCTGGGGGCTTGTCGGCGAGGGCCTCCGGCGTCAGCGCCGGGCCGAGGCCGCCCGCAAGCGTCAGCCCGTGGCACGAGCCACAGTCCTGCCGCACGATGTGCACCAGCTCGCGGTAGCGCAGGGGGTCCGGCTGATCGGCGGCGGAAGCGTAGGCGGCGATCAGTGCGGCACCGATGAACACGGCGACATGGGCAACAAGAGGGGGTGGCTTCATGATTCGATCCGCGCGCTATTCAGTTCGGATCAGCATGAGCGCAAGCGGCGCGGAAAGCCTTGACGGGCATCAACCGGCGGGAACGCCGCGAGGCCTCGCGCGCCACGCCCGTGTCAGTCGCCGACGATGACGACACCCTTCATCTCGGGGTGCGGCCCGCAGCTGTAATCGAAGCGGCCGGCCTCCGGGAACTGCCGCGACCAGCGTTCGTCCGGAAAGAAGCGCTCGGACTCCTCGCCGCTGCCGAGGAAGACCACCGAGTGGCTCGTCCGCTTTTCACCGTTCACCCAGACCACGGTATCGCCCGGGTTGATCCGGACTTCAGCCGGCACAAACTTGTAATCGACGATGTTGACGACATGTTCGGCCGCGAATACCGGGGCGGCCAGCCCGAGAACAAACAGGCCACCCGCGAGGGTGGCCCGAAGCGTCGCACGCATGATGATCACTCCTGCGTAGATCGATGACAGGCCTTCGACTTACTGCTTGGCGGCAGTGATGTCGGCCTTGGCGTCGATGCCCAGCTTGTAGCCGAGCGAGACGTGGTGGTAGCGGCCGGCTGCGCTGTCGTCGTGAATGGCGAAGCCGAAGTTGTAGGTCTTGCCTGCCTCGAGCGCGACATCGCCCTCGCCACCGGTGAACTTGCGGGTGAACACCACGGTCCAGGTGTCGCCATCGAGCTTGCCTTC
>JBFGZP010000018.1:0-20809 GCA_041586695.1 Thauera sp. | reverse complement strand
TGTACAGCGTCGACTTCCACGACATCGAACGGCTTCAACATGCCGGTGACTGGGAAGCGGCAGGGGTCGTGCTGGCCGAAGCGGCCCGCGCGCTGCAGGCCGCAGGGACAGCCTTCCTGGTGCTATGCACGAACACGATGCACAAGGTAGCCCCCGCGATCGAGGCGGCGGTCACGATCCCGCTGTTCCATATCGCCGATCCGACGGCTGCCGAGATCAAGCGTGCAGGGCATGCGACCGTTGGCCTGCTCGGTACGCGATTCACTATGGAGGAGGCTTTCTACCGCGACCGCCTGAGCGAACGCCATGGCCTTCGCGTCGTCGTTCCTGGCCCGAAGGACCGCGAGACGATCCATCGCATCATCTACGAGGAACTGTGCCTCGGCGTCGTCACTGCCGGGTCACGCGGCGAGTACCGACGAATCATGGAGAACCTTGCGTCTCAAGGCGCACAAGGCATCATCCTGGGCTGCACGGAGATATCGCTTCTGGTCGATCAGGAGGACTCGGCGGTGCCGCTGTTCGATACCACGGCGATTCACGCACGCGCGGCCGCCGTCGAGGCGCTCGCCATGTAAGGCCCAGTGCTTCGATCGCGCACGGTGCCCCGGCAGGCCGCGTACGGCGGCGTGTGTGGTGCCTCGGCTCCATCAGGCACAGGCGCGGCGACCACCCCGTTCTCCGATTCGAGGAGCCATCATTCGCGCAACGAGGCAACACGAAATGCCGAAATCGACGATCCAGCTTCACCGTGTCCTCCGCACCAGTCCGGAGAAACTCTATCGCTCGTTTCTCGATGCGGACGCGATGTGCAAGTGGCTGCCGCCCAACGGCTTTACCGGCAAGGTGCACAAGATGGACGCCGTCGTCGGCGGCACCTGGAGGATGTCGTTTACCAACTTCACGACAGGTCACAGCCACTCGTTCGGCGGACAATATCTCGAGCTGGTACCGAACGAGCGCATCCGCTACACCAGCGAGTTCGATGACTCCAGCCTGCCCGGAACGATGCAGACCACGATCTCCTTGAAGAAGGTGTCATGCGGAACGGAGCTGGTCGCCATTCAGGAAGGGATACCGGAAGTCATACCTCGCGAGGCGTGCTACCTGGGTTGGCAAGAGTCGCTTGCGCTTCTGGGCAAGCTGGTCGAAGCCGAGATACCGGATCAGTGACCCCTGATCCTGTCAGCAGGAGGGTTTCGGCAGCCGCTGCCAGCGACCCTGGCGACTGCGTGGTGGGCGGGGACAACGCCCGCGTCATCGCGAGCGCTGAAACGGCAAGGAGGGCGCAGGATGCTTCTCGGAAAGAGCTTCACTGAACTGAAGGTGCAGACCGGCAGTGCCGAGATCAAGCTCGTGCACGGGGGTACGGGCCCGCCCTTGTTGCTTCTGCACGGTTATCCCCAAACGCACGCGATGTGGCTTAGCGTTGCGCCTCGCCTGACCGATCGTTTCCATCTCGTCTGCCCCGACCTGCGCGGCTACGGGGACAGTTCGAAGCCGGTGACGACGCCGGACCACTACCCCTATTCGAAGCGGGCGATGGCCCTGGATATGGTCGAGGTGATGGCCTCTCTCGGGTATCGGGATTTCTTCGTCGCGGGGCATGATCGGGGCGCCCGGGTGGCGCATCGCCTGGCGCTCGATCATCCGGAATGCGTGCGCAAGGCTTGCGTGATGGACATCGCGCCGACCTGGCACATGTTCATGAACGCCGATCGGCACTTCGCGACCGAGTATTACCACTGGTTCTTCCTAATCCAGCCGGACGGATTGCCCGAGCGCATGATCGGCGCCGACCCTGCCTACTATCTCAAGGAAAAATTGAAGCGCTGGAGCGCGCCCGGTGCGAAATTCCTGGATGAGGCGGTGGCGGAGTACGTGCGCTGCTTCAGCCAGCCGGAAGCCATTCATGCATCCTGTGAGGACTACCGCGCGGCGGCAGGCATCGATCTCGAGCACGACGAACGGGACCGTGGCAGGAAGCTTCAGTGCCCGCTGCTCGTGCTGTGGGGGGCGAGGGGCTTCGTGCAGCGCACCTACGACGTTCTCGGCGTGTGGCGTGAGTATGCAGAGAATGTGGAAGGCAGGATGCTGGATTGCGGTCACTTCCTGCCGGAAGAACAGCCCGAAGCCGTCGCCGACGAGTTGCTGCGCTTCTTCGGCGAGGACTGATGCAGGGGGTGGGCGCCATCCCCGTATCTCGACGGGCGACGACGCTGCAGGGAAGGTCGGGGTTGTGTGTCGAAGGAGCGGAGGAATGAGCTTTTTCGTTGGCTTCGCCCGACTAAACCTTGCAGCTGACGACTTCCCCGCCAACCGTGCCGGTTGCGGCTGAACACGGGCCTTGAGCCCCGCCAGGCCCCATGAACACGATGTCCGCTATTAGCTGGATTGTGCTCGCGCTGTCCGCATCCGCGCTTCTCGCGGCAGTCGTCTATGTGCGAGACATACGCCAGTCGTATGAACGAGTCACGGGAAAGAGCAGGATCATCCCCTCGCAATACGGGAACATAGAATTCACCGAGGGCGGGGCGGGGGCGCCTGTTCTGGTGATTCACGGAAGTGGCGGCGGCTACGATCAGGGTGAACTGATTGCACGGGCCGTGGTCGGCGAAAACCAGCGCTGGATTGCACCTTCGCGCTTCGGATATCTGCGCTCGACCTATCACGAGGGTGCCACTTTCGACGATCAGGCCCACGCCTACGCCTTCCTCCTCGATCATCTGGGCGTCAGCAAGGTTGCCGTCGTTGCGCTTTCTCATGGCGGGCCTTCGGCTTTGTTGTTCGCAGTGCTATATCCCGAACGAGTTTCTTCGCTGGTCCTCATTTCTTGCGGTGTCGCCTCTTCGGGCGATTTCGATCAGGCTCAGGCCAGTCGGAAGGGCGATGCGCTTGCCACGATCTTCAAGTTCGACCCCCTCTACTGGGCGGTCAGCAGGCTGGCGACAAGGCAGCTCATCAACTTGATGGGGGCCAATGATGAAGTCGTTTCAAGCCTCACGCCGGATCAGCGTCGCCTGGTGGATCAGGTGATCGACTACATGAACCCGGTCGCGCTTCGGTCCGCCGGCGTTGCGTTCGACAACAAGGCGACAATGCCGAACGAGAGAATTTCCGCAGTTCGCGCCCCGACCCTCGTCTTTCATGCCGCTGACGACGCGCTGCAGATCTATCGCAATGCAGAGTTCGCTGCCGACGCGATTCCAGGGGCTCGGCTGAAGAGATTCGAAAGAGGTGGGCACCTCCTCATCGCGGTCGAGCAGGCAAGCATTGCCGCGGATGCACAGCAGTTCATTCACGCCAACGATCGGGGTGCGCAGCTTCCGGAGCGTGCGTCGCCGTCACCACGTTCGGCCGAATCCGACGGAGGCGTGCAGGGCGAGAATCGTCCGCTACACTGAGCATTCAACTTGGGGAGGTGGCCAGAGATGAGCAATCCCGTAGTCTGGTTCGAGATCTATGTCGAGGACATGGCGCGTGCCAAGGCGTTCTACGAGTCGATGCTGGGCGTCGAACTCACCCGGCTGGAAAAGCCCGAGCCGGAAATGTTCGGCTTCCCGATGCAATCCGACGGCAGCGGCGCGTCGGGCGCGCTGGTGAAGATGCCGGGGTTTCCCGCCGGGGGAAACAGCGTCCTGGTCTATTTCAGCTGCGCCGACTGCGCCGTCGAGGCGGCCCGGGCGGCAGCGGCCGGGGGGCGCATCGAGCGCGACAAGATGTCGATCGGCCCGCATGGCCATCTCGCGCTCGTGGTCGACACCGAAGGCAACATGATCGGCCTGCATTCGATGCAGTAGCCCGCCCGCGGGTCTGTCCTCGCAGTTCTCCATCCTGGCGCCATCGGCTGGCCGGTCGCAATCCGCCGCCGCGCTCGCGTTCCGGGCCGGGGGATGGGCGATGTTGATACACTGGGCGCCCCCTATGCGCGAGCGCGCCCAGTGCCGCGCTGCCATCCCATGGAGACGATGATGCACCCCAAGGCTCTGCTTCCGCGCTATCCGGTCCCGGCACTGAATGTCCCACTCGCCGCTGGCGGGCGTTTCGTGCTCGGTGCTTCCCCTGCCGAACATTTCGACCTGCTGGTGTTCTACCGCGGGCTGCATTGCCCGATCTGCTCGAAGTACCTGCTCGAACTCGAGCGCCTCGCGCCGGAGTTCGCATCGCGCGGCGTGCAGGTCGTGGCGATCAGCAGCGACGACGAGGAACGCTGCCGGCAGATGGTGGAGAAGGTCGGCGCCAAGGCGGTCAAGTTCGCCTACGGGCTGAGCCTGCGCAGCGCGCGCCAATGGGGGTTGTACATCAGCAGCTCGCGCGGCAAGACGTCGATTGGAATCGACGAGCCCGAACTCTTCAGCGAGCCCGGCGTTTTCCTCGTCCGCCCCGACGGAACGTTGTACTACGGTGCGGTGCAGACCATGCCGTTCGCGCGGCCGCAGTTCCAGGACCTGGTGGGCGCCATCGACTTCGCCATCTCGAAGAACTACCCGGCGCGCGGCGAATTCACCGGCGAGGTCTAGGCCGGCGCAAGGACCCGCAGCGGCGGCATGGGCCTTGCCGCGCGATACGCGC
This sequence comes from Thauera sp., assembly GCA_041586695.1. Lineage (GTDB taxonomy): Bacteria > Pseudomonadota > Gammaproteobacteria > Burkholderiales > Rhodocyclaceae > Thauera. The sequence continues at coordinate 16,237 of JBFGZP010000018.1, read as the reverse complement.
GGTTGAAGCGGCCGCTGAATAGCCGGATACTGCGCCGCGCATGCGTGGCGCGCGCGGCCCTTCGCCCGCCCCGGGCAGCGGCCGCGAGCCGGCCTCGGGGGGCGACGGATTCAGTGGTGACGAGCGAGGCAGGACAGAGGAGATTGAACTTGAGTCGAAAGGAAACGGGAGTCATTTCGCCCGACATCGTCGTGATCCTGATCGCCGCAGTCGCGGTCGGCGGGCTGTTCGCCTACCACGCCATCAAGGGCGATGAAATCCCCGTCTGGCAGGCGATAGCGGTGGGTGCGGTCAACGTGCTCGCGGCGGCGAGGCTCTACATCAAGGCAAGGAAGGCGAGGGCGGGCGGGCAGCCGGGACGGCGCGAAGGCGGCGCCGACCGCAGGTCCGACTGAAAGTGCGGGCGTGGCGCCGGCCATGCGAAGCAGGTGAGCCCGGGCCTCGCCCTGCGGCGCAATGCCAGCATACCGATGGGTTTTCTGCCGCACCGGGAACTTGCGCGCGGATCGGGTTGACTACAGTGAACTAGCCCGCCTCCGCGAGCAGGCTTGCGCGACTGATCCGGGGCACGGTGTGTGACAATCCCGGCACACCACGCTTCGTCATGAACCTGCCCAAGATCCGATCGCCATGTCCCTGCGTCGCCCGCTGGTCCTGCTCCTGAGTGTCGTCGGCCTGGCCGCGCTGGGGGGCTATGCCTGGTATGCCAATCGCACGCCTGCCGGCCTCGTCGCGGCGGTGGCGGGTGCGGCCCGCTCCGGCACTGCGGCGCCGGCTGCCCCGGTCGCGGTGGAGGTGCAGCCGGTGCGCACGGTGTCGATGCCGGACGACGTCACCGCGGTGGGTACCCTTGTTTCCAATGAATCGGTCATCCTGCGTCCCGAGGTCGCAGGGCGCATTGCCACGATCCGCTTCGCCGAGGGCGAGCCGGTGTCGAAGGGCGCGGTGCTGGTCGAGTTCGACGCCGCAGTGCAGCGTGCCGAAGTGCAGCAGGCGCGCGCGAACCTGAAATTGGCCGAATCCAACCACCGTCGCACCGAGGACCTGTTCGCGCGCAAGTTCGTCAGCCAGAGCAGCCGCGACACCGCGCTGTCGCAACTCGAAGTGGCGCGTGCTGCCGTCGCGCTGGCCGAGGCGCGCTTCGAACGCACCCGCATCCGCGCGCCCTTCGACGGCGTCGTCGGCATCCGTCGGGTCAGCGTCGGCGACTACATCAAGGAAGGTGAGGTACTGGTCAATCTGGAGGAGATCGCCACGCTCAAGGTGGATTTCCGCCTGCCCGAGCAGTACCTCGGGCGCATCGGCGTCGGCCAGACGCTGGAAGTGACGAGCGACGTGCTCGCAGGCGAGACCTTTTCGGCCCGTGTCCACGCCATCGACCCGCTGGTCGACGCCCAGGGCCGGGCGTTGGCGATGCGGGCGAAGCTGGCGAGCGCGGGCGCGCGCCTGCGCCCGGGCATGTTCGTGCGCGTGCGCCTGATCCTGCAGGAGCGGCCCGCGGTGAAGGTGGTGGCGGAGGAGGCGGTGGTGCCGGCGGCGGGAGACGTCCGTTTCGTCTATCGCATCGAGGACGAGGTCGCGAGGCGTGTCGATGTCGTCACCGGCGTGCGCCGCGGCACCCTGGTCGAGATCGTCGACGGCCTCGCGCCGGGCGACCTGGTGGTGACCGCCGGCCAGCTGAAGCTTCGCGACGGCGCACGGGTCAGGGTGGTTTCGTCCATGACCGCCGAGGCGGCGCGCTGAGGCGAGGGACGCGATGCTGATCTCCGACCTCTGCATCAGGCGCCCCGTCTTCGCCACCGTGCTGTCGCTGATGGTGCTGCTGATCGGCCTGATGTCGTATTCGCGCCTGACGGTGCGTGAGTACCCCAACATTGACGAGCCGGTCGTCACCGTCGACACCGCCTACACCGGCGCCAGCGCCGAGATCGTCGAGTCGCAGGTGACCAAGCCGCTGGAGGACTCGCTCGCCGGCATCGAAGGCGTGGACGTGCTGTCCTCGATCAGCCGCCAGGAGCGCAGCCAGATCACGGTGCGCTTTCGCGTCGAGCGCGATGCCGACAGCGCCGCCGCCGACGTGCGCGACCGCGTGTCGCGCGTGCGCCGGCGCCTGCCCGACGACGTCGACGAGCCGGTCATCTCCAAGGTCGAGGCCGACGCCAGCCCGATCATCTGGGTGGCGTTCTCGTCCGATCGGCATTCGGCGCTGGAGATGAGCGACGTCGCCAGCCGCATCATCAAGCCGCGCATGCAGACCCTGCCCGGTGCGGCGGACGCGCGCGTGTTCGGCGAGCGGCGCTACTCGATGCGAATCTGGCTCGACCGCGACCGCCTCGCCGCCTACGGCCTGACCGTGCAGGATGTCGAGGACGCGATCCGGCGCCAGAACGTGGAGTTGCCGGCTGGTCGCATCGAGAGCCGGCAGCGCGAGTTCGCCGTGGTCGCGCGCACCGACCTCGCCCAGCCGGCGCAGTTCGAGGACGTCGTCGTACGCCAGCCGGCCAGCGCCGACGGCTATCCGGTGCGCATCCGCGACGTCGGCCGCGTCGAGGTGGCGGCGGAGAACGAGCGCACCTCGGTGCGTTTCATGGGCAAGCCGGCGATCTCGCTCGGCCTCATCAAGCAGGCCACCGCCAATCCGCTCGACCTCAAGCGCGGGCTCGACGAATTGCTGCCGCGCCTCGAGGCCGAGCTGCCCGCCGGCATGTCGATGACGATCGCCAACGACACCACGGTGTTCATCGAGCGCTCGATCGAGGCGGTGTTCGCCACCATCTGGGAGGCGGTGCTGCTGGTGGCTGCGGTGTGCCTGTTCTTCCTGCGCAACTGGCGGGCGATGCTGGTGCCGCTGGTGACCATCCCGGTGTCGCTGGTGGGGGCGTTCACGCTGATGTACGTGTTCGGCTTCACGATCAACACCCTGACGCTGCTGGCGCTGGTGCTGGCGATCGGCCTCGTGGTCGACGACGCCATCGTCGTGCTCGAGAACATCTACCGTCATGTCGAGGACGGCATGGAGCCGGTGGCTGCGGCCTTCCGCGGCGCGCGCGAGATCGCTTTTGCCGTGGTGGCGATGACGATCACGCTGGCCGCGGTGTACGCCCCGGTCGCCTTCATGACCGGGCGTACCGGCAAGCTGTTTACCGAGTTCGCGCTGACGCTCGCCGGTGCGGTGTTGGTGTCCGGCTTCGTCGCCCTGACGCTGTCGCCGATGATGTGCTCGAAGCTGCTGCGCCACGAGCGTCGGCATGGAATCCTCTACAACGCCATCGAGCGTTTCCTGGCCGGGATGGGCGCGGCGTATCGCCGGGCGCTGTCGGCAGCGCTGAAAGTGCGTTGGCTGGTGATGGTGGTGTTCGTCGTCGTCGCCGGCAGTTCGGTGCTGCTGCTCGGGCAACTCAAGACCGAGCTCGCGCCGATCGAGGACCGCGGCCGGGTGGTCGGCATCTTCACCGGGCCGGAGGGGGCGACGCTCGACTTCATGACGCGCTATTCGGGCGCACTCGAGGGTCTCTACGCGGGCCTGCCCGAGGTGGACCGCTACCTCGTGATCAGCGGCAGTCCGACCGTGTCGCAGGGCATTTCCTTCGTCGGCTTCACCGACTGGGACGCACGCACGCGCAAGGCGAGCGAGATCGCTGCCGAATTGCAGCCGAAGATGCGCGCAATTCCCGGCGTGAACGCCTTCGCGCTGCTGCCAGGTTCCTTCGGCCAGAGTTCGCGCTCGCGCCCGGTGAGCTTCGTGGTTTCGAGCTCCGAGTCGTACGAGGAACTGGCGCGCTACACCGGCGAGATCATCGACGAAATGGCCGCCAACCCGGGCTTCGTGTCGCCCGACTCCGACCTCAAGCTGACCATGCCGGAGCTGAGCGTGAATGTGGACCGCGACCGCGCGGCCGATCTCGGCGTGCCGGTGGACGTCATCGGCCGCACGCTCGAGACCATGCTCGGCGGCCGCCAGGTCACCCGCTACAAGCAGGACGCGGAGCAATACGACGTGATCGTGCGCCTCGAGGCCGCCAGCCGTGCCGATCCGCGCGACATCCGCGACATCTTCGTGCGCGGCAAGGGCGGCGAGATGGTCCCGCTGGCGAGCCTGGTGACGGTGCGCGAGGCGATCGCGCCGCGCGAGCTCAACCACTTCGGCCAGCGCCGCGCGGTGACGATCTCGGCCAACCTTGCGCCCGGCTACGCGCTCGGCGAGGCCCTTGCGTGGATGGACGACACCGCTGCGCGCATCCTGCCGCCGGGCTACAGCACCGACTACGACGGCCAGTCGCGCGAATTCCGCAGCAGCTCGGCCAGCCTGGCGCTCGCATTCGTGCTCTCGCTCGCCTTCATCTACCTGGTGCTGGCGGCCCAGTTCGAGAGCTTCCGCGACCCCTTCATCATCATGTTGACGGTGCCGCTGTCGATGACCGGCGCGCTCGCCGCGCTGTGGCTCACCGGCGGCACCCTCAATGTCTACAGCCAGATCGGCCTGGTCACCCTGGTCGGCCTGATCACCAAGCACGGCATCCTCATCGTCGAGTTCGCCAACCAGCTGCGCGAGCAGGGCGCGTCGCTGCGCGAGGCGGTCATCGACGCGGCGGTGCTGCGCCTGCGCCCGATCCTGATGACGACCGGGGCGATGGTGCTGGGCGCGATCCCGCTCGCGCTCGCCACCGGCGCCGGCGCCGAGAGCCGCCAGCAGATCGGCTGGGTGATCGTCGGCGGCCTGCTGCTGGGCACCTTCTTCACGCTGTTGGTCGTGCCCACCGTCTATACGCTGCTGGCGCGGCGCGAGCGCGAAGCGCAGGTGGTCGAGGCGGGGGCTGCGATCCCTTAGGTCTCGGGCCGCGCAGCCGGGGGGCGGCTCGCGGTCCATGCCCGGGCCGAGCTGCCGTGCGTTCAGGAGCCCGGCGAGCCCATCGAATCCAGCATCGCCTGCCCGATGACAGTGTCACCCTGTCGCTTCAGCGCCTCGGCGGCGCTTGCACGGTCGCGCGGTTCGCGGTTCTGGCTCAGCTTGAATTTCCCGACCAGGCGGGTGATCTCGACCTCGAGCCCGACGATGGCCTTCATCATGCTGGCGAGGTAATCCCTGGGTGCGTCGTCCAGGCGCCAGGGCACGGGTTGGCCTGCTTCGTGCGTGCGCGTCAACTGCTCGACCAGGCCGCGAACGAAGCCTTCGTCGTCGCGGACGGTGATCTGCCCGTGGGCATGGACGACGCTGTAGTTCCAGGTCGGAACCTGCTTGTGCGCCTCGTGCTTGCTCGGATACCAGTTCGGCGAGATGTAGGCGTCTTCGGCGCGGAAGATCACCAGCACCTCGTCGCCGTCGGAAAGCGATCGCCATACCGGATTGGGGCGGGCGACGTGGGCGCGCAGGATGCCCGTGGCGGCCGCCGTCCGGTCGAGGTAGAAGGGCAGGTGGTTGGCATCGAGGCCGGCTGGGCCGTGGGTGACGAGCACGCCGAACGGGTGCCGGGTAATGAATTCGTGCAGGACCTCGACGCGCGATTCCTCGAAGTGGGACGGTACGTACATGACGCCTCCAGGGGGGTGGCGGGCAGCCCCGCGCCTTAGCCGAAAAGGTAGGGGAACAACCTTTGCCGCTCCTCGGCGCTGAGCGCCCGCATGCGCTTGATGTTGCGCTCGGGGATGGCCTCGGCGTCGGGGAAGTGCTCGAGCGCCTGTTCGAGGCTTTCCTCGCGGATGATGTGCAGCAGCGGCCAGGGCGAGCGGTTGGTGAGGTTGCCGGCGTCGTCGGGCTCGGTGTCGGCGAACTGATAGTGGGGGTGGAAGCTCGCCACCTGCATCTCGCCCTCCCAGCCGAACTGCTCCAGCCACATGTCGACGAGGTCGAGGAAGTCGTTGTAGTCCTCGAAGTCCTCGAGCAGGTCGGCGATGGCGAGCAGCGTCGTCTCCAGTTCGGCCGCCGGGGAGTCGGACAGGCGCTCGAGCTCGGCCTGCAGGTCCTTGAGCAGCGCTTCCTCGCCGGTGGCGTGGCTCACTACGATGCGCACGCGGTTCTCGTCGCGCGGCGCGGCGGCGAAGGGGCAGAGCTGCTGGCCGATGACGACCTCGTCGAGCCACTGGCGGACGTCGTCGATGATCTGTTCATCCATGTTGTGTATTCCTCTGCGTTGGGGTTGGTCGGGTTCTTGTCTGCAATTCAGGCGTCGATCAGGCGCAAGGCGGCGTCGCGCACCGCGGTGGCGAGGTCGGGGCGCAGGCAGTCCAGTTCGGTGAAACCGGCCCAGGTGTCGCGGAACTGGCGCTGCCAGGTCAGCTGGCGCTTGGCCAGCTGGCGGGTGGCGGCGATGCCCTTGAAGCGCAGCGCCTCGGCGTCGATCTCGCCCTGCAGGAACGCCCAGGCCTGACGGTAGCCGACGCAGCGCATCGACGGCATGCCGGGCTCCAGGCAGTAGCGCTGGCGCAGGGCGCGAAGCTCATCCACCAGCCCGGCGGCAATCATCGCATCGAAACGCTCGGCGATGCGCTGGTGCAGCACGCCGCGATCCGCGGGGGCGAGCGCGATCGGCAGCAGCCGGCACGGCAGCGTGTCGTCCTCGTGGCGGGCGTAGCTCTCTGCCAGTGGGGCGCCGGTGACGCGCACGATCTCCAGCGCGCGCTGGATGCGCTGGGCGTCGGTCGGCTCCAGGCGCGCGGCGGCCTCGGGGTCGAGCGCTGCAAGTTCGGCATGCAGCGCCGGCCAGCCGCGCGCGGCCGCGTCCTCGTCGATCGCGCGGCGCAGCGCGGCATCGGCCGGCGGCAGGTCGGACAGACCGTCGCGCAGCGCCTTGAAGTACAGCATGGTGCCGCCCGCCAGCAGGGGGATGCGGCCGCGCGCGGTGATCTCGCCCATCAGGCGGATCGCGTCGGCGCGAAAGCGCGCGGCGGAGTAGGTGTCCTCGGGCGAGACGATGTCGATCAGGTGATGCGGGCAGCACGCGAGTTCCTCCGCGCTGGGCTTGGCGGTGCCGATGTCCATGTCGCGATAGACCAGGGCCGAGTCGACGCTGACGATCTCGACCGGCAGCGCCAGCGCGAGCGCGAGCGCGCTGGCGGTCTTGCCGCTGGCGGTGGGGCCGAGCAGCAGGAGGGCGGGGGGCAGGTGGACGGCTGGCGTGGCGGCGGACACGGTCGGGTTGGCACATGGACGGGCGGGAGGGCGCCATTATCCGCCCGAGTCGGTCGATGAGGCGAGCCCGTCGTGGCGCGCCGGCGCATGCACGCACCGCGGACCGACCCATCAAGGCCGGCGTGCCCGCGGTGCGCGCCGGCAAGGCTGCCGGATGCTGGCCGGAAAATGACGTTTGGGTTATCGTCGGGGCCTCGTCTCGCTTTCGGAGCCCACCGATGCCCGACCGCGTCGCCGCCGGCCTGCGTGTGCTGATCCTCATCCTTGCCTGCGCTTTGGTGCCGTTCGCTGCTGCGCATGCCGGCGAGCCGGTGGCGCCGGCCCTGATGCTGGCCGAGCGCCACCACGCCGGCCTCGACCCCGCCGACTACTGGGTCAGCGAGAAGCTCGACGGCGTGCGTGCCTACTGGGACGGTGAAGCCCTGCACTTTCGCAGCGGCCGTCCGATCGGCGCGCCGGCCTGGTTCGTCGCCGCACTTCCGCGGCAGCCGCTCGATGGCGAGCTGTGGCTCGGGCGCGGGCGCTTCGACGCGCTGTCGGCCATCGTTCGCCGCGATCCCGCAGACGACGCGGCCTGGCGCACGGTGCGCTACATGATCTTCGACCTGCCCGGTGCCCCGGGCGCCTTCACCGAGCGCGTCGTGCGCATGCGCGAGCTGGCCGCTGCCGCCGCCATTCCCTGGCTCGAGCCCGTAGCGCAGATCCGCGTCCCGGACCGGGAAGCGCTGAGGCGGCGCTTCGATGCCGTGCTGGCGCAGGGGGGCGAGGGCCTGATGCTGCACCGGGCCGATGCCGAGTGGACGCCGGGCCGCAGCGACGCCGTGCTCAAGCTCACCCCCTGGATCGACGCCGAGGCCCGGGTCGTCGCCCACCTCGCCGGTCGTGGCCGGCACCGCGGCAGGCTCGGCGCCCTCGAGGTCGAGGCCGCCGATGGCCGCCGCTTTCGCCTCGGCACGGGCTTCTCCGACGCCGAACGCGAGCATCCACCGCCGCTCGGTGCCGAGGTCACGTATCGCTATCGCGAGCTCACCGCCTCGGGCCTGCCGCGTTTTCCGGTGTATCTGCGGGTACGCGACCCGCAATAGAAGGAGGGGCGGAATATCCGCCCCTCCTCAAGGTTGAAACCTTCAATCAGCGCGTCCCGCGCAGCAGGGATCGAATCGTCTCGTCGACGGGTAGTGCGTAGTCATGCACCGCGACGACGACGTTCGTCTCCGGCTGAATGACTTTCAGATTGACGAAGACGAACTCGCTACTCAGTCCGTAGGTTCCGACAATGACGGCCTGGGCGTCGTAGGATGCGGCGAGCTCGCGGATCTCGCGGGTCAGCATCAGCTCACCCTGGTCGCGCGCCATGTAGACGCTGTTGCGGAACTTCATCTCGACCATCCTGTAGCCGCTTTGGGTGAAGCGCGCGGATACGTGCTCGGAGATCAGACGCCCCAAGGTGGACGAGCGGTCGAGTGAGTCGATATTGACCACGGTTGCTGCGATAAGGGGCTGGCTCGTCGTGATCAGGTTCTGGATCTGGCCGAGGAGGACTTCGGCGGCGCTGCGATTGGCAGGGATGAACGCATTGCCGGCGGCCTGCTCATAGGTCGGAACGACCCGGGTCGGAGCGTTGCTCGTGGAGCAGCCGGCGACGCCGAGTGCAATGGCGGCAGCAATGCCTGCGCTAAGGGCTCGGCGCTTGATCATTGCGCGTCCCCGGTAAGCTGGAAGGTCTTGGTGCGGGATTCGTGCTTCGGTGGCTCGGGCGTGTAGAGTTCGCTGTCAGAATCCGCAACGTAATAAACGCTGGTTGCACGAGCGAGATACCGGTTCGCGTCGGCGACGCTGGTGGTTACGATGATTTCGGTGGAAGGCGTGGCGCCCGAGGCGAATTCCGACTGGAACCAGGTGAGTGCGTCGTATGCGCCGAGCGAAAGCAGGGCAGCCTTGCCGGCGCCGGACGAGGCATGCTCGACGATGTCGTAGAGCACCCAGACCCCTGCGCCGAGTGCCGTCGCGCCACCAACGTACTGGTGGCGCGGCCGGTTCGGCGCGAAAGCGACGGGCTGTGTCTCTACCGTCACCTCCAGCGCGCCCTGCGCCGACTTCAACACCGGGTGGCCGGCGTCGATCAGGGCGGTAATGAGCAGGTTGGTGAACGCACGGTCGAAGACCGTCTGCTTCGGCTGGGGACTGACATAAAGCGCAGCGCTCTTCGGCACCGTGGTTCCGAGTTTCGCCGCGACGTCCTTTGCAATCGTGTTCCAGTGGCTGGCTGCCTGCAGCTTTTGTTGCTTCGACGATGGGAAGTTGGTTGCCTGTGGTGTTTCTGCGTGCGGCGTCGCGCAGCCGGTCGAGAATATTGCCGCGGCGACAAGCGCCGCAAGTTTCGTCTTCATTGATTTTGGATTCCCTGAGCACCAGTGTTGAACATACTCCCGATGGCTTACTGCTCCATTCCGAAGGCATGGTTCGAGATTTATTTCGACTATGCAATAGTCAATACGGAAGCTAGCAGAGTTGGCTGAGTCAATCAATACGATTGGATGTGACATTTTTGGCGGTTGCCATGAATTACCCGGCAAGCGTGGGGAACCCATCCAGGGTGAAGCAGGGTAGTGTCCCGATAGGTGTGCAAAAGCCCGGATGGGCTTGCAGAGAGGGGCGGTCATGGTAAGAGGTTGATTGTGCAGATCGACCTTGATCCCTGAGGAGGGCAAACCATGACCACGAGCAAGAGTAATACGGCGTCGTTGTCGGCGAAAGAGTTGGTGTCGGGCGACCGGGAATTGTCGATAGCCCAGGCCAAGTCATATTTGCAGCTCAACTCATGTTCGCTGAGCTCAGGTTTCATTGGTTGCTGACCAGAGCTCAACGCGTGACGCAAGCCGCCTGCCCAAGTTTGAGTCAGCTGCGCGAGCCCCTTGTGGATCATCGGCTTGCCCCGCTTATCCACAGCTTCTCCCGCAGGCTATGCACGACAGTTGGGGACAACCGGCGCCCGGTTCAGGGCCTCTCGGGCTCGCGGCGGCCGAACTTGTCCTGATACATCGAGCGGTCGGCGTGCTTGAGCAGGGCCTCGGCGTCCTCGCCGTCGTCGGGGTAGAGCGCGGCGCCGATGGCGCCGCCGGCGCAGGCGATGCCGTCGTCCGGTGCCACCGTCTCGAGCGGCCGGCGCAGCACCGCGTCGATGTTGCGCCGGATCTGCTCGAGCGCCGAGCGATCGGCTAGCCGATCGATGAGGACGACGAACTCGTCGCCCGCATAGCGCGCCACCATGTCCTGCGTGCGCACGCTTCCGCGCAGGCGCGCGGCGATCTCCTGCAGGGCAAGGTCGCCGGCGTCGTGGCCGTAGCGGTCGTTGATCTGCTTGAAGCCGTTGAGGTCGATGAACAGCACCGCCAGCGTCGGCGCGCGCCTGTCCTCGCGGGCACTGGCTATGCGCCGGCGCAACTGCTGCAACAGGGCGTCACGGTTGGCCAGCCCGGTGAGCTTGTCGGTGCGCAGGTGCTGCTGCATGGCCTCGAAGCTGCGCGCAAGCTCGCCGATCTCGTCGTGGCGATGGATGCCGACAGGCGCGTCGAGCTCGCCAAGGCCGACGCGACGTGCGACCTCGGACAGTCGGCGCAGGTCGCTCGACACCCAGCCGAGAATGCTCAGGCCGATCACGATCGCGATCAGCACCGCGAGCGCGGCGAGGACGATGCTGCGGGTGACGTTCTCGGTGACGTTGCCGAGGAAGTCGCTGGCGGGCATCGCCACCACCATCATCCAGTCCAGCCCGGCGTCGTCGCGGATGCGATCGAAGGCCGCGTGCACGAGCTTGCCCTTGTCGGTTTCGAAACTGAACGCCTGCGGCTGCTGTGCTTCATCGCGTTGTGCAAGCTGGTTGCGCACGGTTTCGTAGGCCGCCTTGACCAGCGGGTGCTCACTGCTCGCGGCATTGAGGCGGCCGCTGCTGCCGTCGGCCAGCGTGACGACATTGGGGCTTGCGGACGAGGCGATCAGGTTGCCGTCGGGCTCGATGATGAAGGCCACGCCGTTGCGCGACACCTCGAGGCGGCCGACGAAATCGTTGAGCGCACGCAGCGAGACGTCGGTGGCGACGACGCCGTCGAAGGCGCCGTTCGCGGATCGAACCTGGCGCGCGCGCGTGGCCACGAGCTGGCGGGTGCCGAAGTCGATGTATACCGAGGTCCACGTATGGCCCTTCGATTTCCGGCCGTCGGCGTACCAGGGGCGCGTGCGCGGATCGAACAGGCGGGTTTCGCGGCGCTCGAACTGCAGCGGCCCGTCGATGCCCTCGAAGCTGTAGATCGCGCGCTTCTCGTCCGCGTTCAGCTTCATGCGCAACTCGGCCACCTCCGACGAGCGGCGGTACACGCCGAGGGCCTGGCCGACCTCGTTGCCGTAGTAAACGTAGTCGTTGGGGTCGGTATGCAGCGTGGTGGCGATCCACAGGCGCGTGCGCAGTTCGTGGAAATCGGCTTCGATCGACTTCGGCGCGGCCATACCGTTGGGAAAGGCGGACTCGAGCACCGCACCGGAGCCGACAATGTGGCGATCGACCGCCTGGGTGATGCGGCTCACCGCCTCGATCAGCAGGTGCTCGGACACCGTGGTGATGGCGCGGCTGCCGGCCGAATACGACAGCACACCCAGGGCCACCGCGAGCGCAATGACCAGCACGACATAGGGCACGATCAGGACAAGGCGCAGCGAGAAATGCTTGGGAGTCCTGTTTGCCATGAGTATCGGCGATGCGCCACCGCCGGTGCCGGGTCGGTTTCGGAAAGGCCTGATTTTCCTTGTGAATCCGTGCCTGCGCAACCATGCTCCGATTGTCGTCGGGCGGGCAGGGGCGGTCGCGGCACGCTCAGGGGCCTGCGCGCTCGAGAATGCCGGAGAAGTCGGTCGCCGCTGCCAGTTCGCCGAAGGAATGGGCGCCTTCGGCGCCCAGCCGGCTGGCGCAGAAGGCCGCGCCGCTGGGACCTTCGCCGACGAGCAGCAGGGCCGCCTCCATCGCACGCCCGATCTGGCCCGTGAGGCGGCGTGCATTGACGTCGGCCTGCCTGCCCGCGGCGAGGGTGTTCTCCAGGCTGGCGAGATGCTTGTCGTAGCGGGGATCGAGGCCGCGGGCGCGCTCGAGCACGGTGACCAGCAGATCGCGGGCGGTGGGGTCGCCTTCGAGCACGCGCAGCACATCGAGGCACATGATGTTGCCGGCGCCTTCCCAGATGGAGTTGAGCGGCGACTGGCGGAACAGGCGCGGCATCGCTCCGTCTTCGACGTAGCCGTTGCCCCCGAGCACCTCCATCGCCTCCGCAATCAGGGTCGGCGCGCGACGGCACACCCAGTACTTGAGCACGGGGGTGAGCAGGCGGGCGAGGCGCTCCGCTTCGTCGGAATTGTCCTGGCGGTCGACACAGCCGGCGACGCCGAGGCAGAAGGCGATATGTCCTTCGACCTCGAGCACCATGTCCGCGAGCACGTTGCGCATCAGCGGGTGGTCGACGATCGGCTTGCCGAAGGCCATGCGATGGCGGGCGTGGTGCAGCGCCATGCCGAGCGCGCCGCGCATGATGCCGGCCGAGGCGTTCGCGCAGTCGAGCCGGGTGTGGTTGGCGACCTCGAGCACCGTGGCGATGCCGCGGCCGACCTCGCCGACGAGGCGCGCGAGTGCACCACCGAACATCACCTCGGCGCTGGCGTTGGAGCGGTCGCCGAGCTTGTCCTTGGCACGGCGGATGTGGATCGGGTTGATCGTGCCGTCGGGCGCGAAGCGCGGCAGCAGGAAGCAACTCAGGCCCCCGGGCGCCTGTGCGGTGACGAGGAAGGCGTCGCTCATCGTTGCCGACATGAACCACTTGTGTCCGACGAGACGGTACCAGCCGTCGCCGGCAGGCTCGGCGCGGGTGATGTTGGCACGCACATCGGAGCCGCCCTGGCGCTCGGTCATTCCCATGCCGATGAGGACGCCGGTCTTGTCGGCCGCGGGGATGAAGCGCGGGTCGTGCTCGGGCGTGAGCGCAAGCCGCAACCAGGGTTCGGCCAGCGCCTTGGGGTCGCGAGCGAGGGCAGGCACGGCGCCGTGGGTCATCGTCGCCGGGCACAGGCTGCCGCATTCGACCTCGGCGAAGAGCTGGAACAGCGCGGCGCGGCGCACGTGGGTGCCGGGACGGATCTGCTCCCACGCGGCGCCTGCGAGGCCATGACGCTTCAGCCAGGAAAGACACTCGTGCCAGGCGGGATGGAACTCGAAGCGGTCCAGCCGCCCGCCGTCCCGGCCGAAGATGCGCAGCGTGGGCGGGTTGCGATTGGCCAGTTCGCCGCGCCGGATCCATTCGGTGCTGCCGAGTTCGGCGCCGAGCGCGACCAGTTCCTCGTCGGCCCAGCCGGCGCCTTCGCGCAGCAGCGCTTCGCGCAGCGCGGTGTTGCCAAGGTAGCGGTTGAAATTCTCGAGCGGAGGAGGTTGATTGAGTGCAGCATGGACCGGGTCGGTGGCCATCGAATGCGTCTCCCTGAAGCTTCGCGCTGCGGCGCTCGCAATGGCATCGTCGCGCCGCGGTCTCATTGCAGTATGGACGACGCCGATGCGAGGTCCAGCCCGGAGATACGTGCTTACATCGCGACTCCGGGGCCGGGCCGCGCTGCCGTGCTGATGTCGCGCCGCAGCACGGGTATCATGGCGGGCGCGAGGCGGACCGCCTCGCCGACGACTCGAAGGAACGTGACTTGAAGATCTTTTCGCCGCTTTACGCGCGCGCCATGGCGTGGTCCCGCCACCCGCGGGCGCCCTGGTTCCTGGGCGGACTCAGCTTCGCCGAGTCATCTTTCTTTCCCATTCCGCCGGACGTCATGCTGGCGCCGATGAGTCTAGCCAATCCGCGCAAGGCGTGGTGGTTTGCGCTGTTGACGACGCTGGCGTCGACGGCCGGCGGGCTGTTCGGCTACCTGATCGGCTATTTCGCCTTCGATGCGATCGAGCCCTGGCTGCGCGACAGCCGCTACTGGCCGGCCTACCTGGAGGCCGTGGCGTGGTTCGATGCCTGGGGCTTTTGGGCGATCTTCGTCGCCGGATTCTCGCCGATCCCGTACAAGGTGTTCACCATCGCCGCCGGCGTGGCGTCGATGGCGCTGCTGCCATTCACGCTGGCCTCGGCCATCGGTCGCGGCGCGCGCTTCTTCCTTGTCGCCGGCCTGATGGCCTGGGGCGGCGAGCGCATGGAGGTGGCGCTGACCAAGTACGTCGACCGCCTGGGCTGGGCGACGGTTGCGGCGGTCGTGATCGGGGTACTGGTCTATCGCGCCTGATTCGGTCGAGCGCTGCGCTCACTGACCGCGCATGAAGAAGCGGTCGAGGTCGCTCATCGTCAGCTGCGTCCAGGTCGGGCGGCCATGGTTGCACTGGTCGGCGCGTTCGGTCGCTTCCATGTCGCGCAGCAACGCGTTCATTTCCGGCACCGTGAGCTGACGGTTGGCGCGCACCGCACCGTGGCAGGCCATCGTGCCCAGCAAGGCGTTGCGGCGTGCCGTCACCACCTCGGTGGCCGGGTATTCGCGCAGTTCTTCGAGTAGCTGGCGCATCAGTTCGGCCACCGGCGCGCTCGCCAGCAATGCGGGCACGCTGCGTACCGCGAGCTCCTGCGGTCCGGCCGGCGTGACGTCGAAGCCCATGCCGGCGAGCACCTCGGCGCACTCGTCGGCTGCGGCCATGTCGCGGGCGCTCACCGAGAACACCGCCGGAATCAGCAGGCGCTGCACCGAGGGCGTGCCGTCGAGCACCGTCTTGAGCTTTTCGTAGAGGATGCGCTCGTGCGCGGCGTGCATGTCGACGAGGATGAGGCCGGCGGCATTCTGCGCGAGGATATACACACCGTGCAGTTGTGCGATGGCAAAACCCAGCGGCGGTGCATCTCCGCCCGCGGGGAGCGGCGTGGGCATCGACGCGGCCGCGGATGCCGCCGCGCCGAAGGCGGCGGGCTGTGCGCTGGTGGCGAAGTCGAAGTAGGCGCGGCTGGCCGAATCCATTGCCAGGCGGCCCTGCTGCGGCGCGGCCTGCGGCCAGTGACGGGCGGGCGCGGGCGCGCTGCCGTAGGCTGCGCCGGGCGTTTCCGGCGATGCCGGACCGGCGGTCGCAGCCGCCATCGCGCCCGTGCCATCGGGCCCTGCACCGTCGAGGCCGGCGCGCCCGGCGCCGGATTCGGCCAGCGTGCGCTTGACGGCGTGATACACGAACTGGTGGACGGCCCGCGACTCGCGGAAGCGCACCTCGATCTTGGCCGGATGGACGTTGACGTCGACCCCGGCCGGGTCGAGCTCGAGGAACAGCACGTAGGCCGGGTGGCGGCTGCCGTGCAGGATGTCGGCATAGGCCTCGCGCACCGCGTGGCTGAGCAGCTTGTCGCGAACGAAGCGGCCATTGACGAAGAAGTACTGGGCGTCGCGGCTCGAGCGCGAGTAGGCGGGCAGGGAGGCGAAGCCGGCCAGGCGCAGGATCCCGCCCTCGGCCACGACCTCGCGCGCGTGCTGGAGGAAGTCGTCGCCCATCAGCGCACCGACGCGCGCGAAAGGAGCCGCCGGCGCCAGGCGGCGTACCACCCGGCCGTTGTGCGCCAGCTGCATGCCGATGTCGGGCCGGGCGAGGGCGACGCGGCGGAACATCTCGTCGCAATGGGCGTACTCGGTCCCCTCGGTCTTGAGGAATTTTCGCCGCGCCGGGGTGTTGTAGTAGAGATCGGCCACGTCCACCACGGTGCCGTGGTTGAGGGCGGCGGGTGCCAGGCTGCGATCCGCGCCGTCGATGCGCCAGGCATGGGCGGCCCCCTCGGCGCGGCTGCTGATGGTGGTGCGGGCAACGGCCGCGATCGCCGCCAGCGCCTCGCCGCGAAAACCCATCGTGCCAACGCGCTCGAGGTCGTCGAGGCTGGCGATCTTGCTCGTGGCGTGGCGCTCGAGTGCCAGCGCGAGGTCATCGCGCGCGATGCCGCCGCCGTCGTCAGCGACGCGGATGCGGCGTACGCCGCCCTGTTCCAGTTGCACCTCGATCGCACGCGCGCCGGCGTCGATCGCGTTCTCGAGCACTTCCTTGAGTACCGAGGCGGGCCGCTCCACCACCTC